>JBAUTA010000681.1:0-3625 GCA_049581985.1 Kovacikia sp. | reverse complement strand
CGCAACCATAAATTTCTGGAGTGATGAGGTTATTCCCACTAACGGCCAATACATAGAGTTGGCGAGTCCGTTGACGACTTCATGATTCTCTCAGAGGTTCAACTCCGATAACCTTCCAAGTCGTATCTATGAACTGTTCCAAAAATCTCTATTGGAAGCTGCAGAGCAATACTTCCTGCCACAGATCCAAATACCAACACCCTATGCACTAGAGGATGAGTGCATCGAATCCTACTGGGTAGAGCGCTATCGCCAAGGCAACGCCTCACAAAGGATTGTTTGCTGGATTTGCACCCGACAGCTTTCTCAATCACTCCAAAAGAAGTTAGAGCAGATAGAATCTTTTGCGAAATTGATGGGTAGCTTATCTCCTCATGTCCCGCAGCCGCAGGCGAGAAAACGACCACCGTAAAATAAAAACTTTAGTACTTCGGCAAATCGAATAGCAATCGACAGGAAATAGGGATTTCCTGATATTTTGTTCTGCATAATCATCAAGAAGTGCCAATTCTTTAGTATCTAGTCGCGATATTGGGACAATTTTGCTATAGATAGTGCTTCTGAATAGGCTATCAGCAAGAAAATCTAGATATGGTGGTTAGGGCATATTAATTTAGAGGGTTACTCGGTTAGAGCACTTATACTTTAAATCAATAAATGAGCCATGACAGGGGCTTTGGCTATACGCTGATTGGCATAGGTCCTTCTTGGTCATCGCTACCAAGTGCAGCACAAGTAACTAATGGACAACTCCTACACCTTTCGCTTCAACCCCTCTAGCGCCCTAGAAGCACTTCAGACAGGTACTTATGACCCGATTGATTTCTATCACGCGCGGTTAGATGTGTTTAATCTCTCCGTGATGGCAGATTATGACCAACTTGTTTGTCTGCCATCCCTTACCACCATCGACAAATATTGGTACCAAATCGAAACGGCCCGCAAAGTGCTTAGACAGTTAGGGGGACGGGCACTCCTAGCAGACGAAGTGGGATTAGGCAAAACGATCGAAGCTGGCTTAATTTGCGCAGAATATCTGGCAAGAGGAATGGTCAGTTCGCTTCTGGTCCTTACCCCAGCTTCTTTAGTTTCTCAGTGGCAGCAGGAACTCAGCGAAAAGTTTGGCATTATTGCTGTTACAACCGATGATCGCGACTTCCAGCAACCGCTCGAAGAGTTCTGGACAGAGAATCCCCGCATCATTGCTTCTCTGAACACGGCAAAATCTGCCAAGCATTTCTCCCAGGTGACGGGTCGAACTTGGGATCTGGTGGTCAT
Organism: Kovacikia sp.; assembly: GCA_049581985.1. Classification (GTDB taxonomy): domain Bacteria; phylum Cyanobacteriota; class Cyanobacteriia; order Leptolyngbyales; family Leptolyngbyaceae; genus Kovacikia. The sequence continues at coordinate 2,347 of JBAUTA010000681.1, read as the reverse complement.
CGATGAAGCACACCATCTCAAAAATCGGAACACGTTGAACTGGAAACTGGTCAACGCGCTCAATAAACGTTTCATGCTCATGTTAACGGCAACCCCCGTACAAAACTCACTGGTTGAATTATTTAATCTTCTGACGCTGCTTAAACCAGGATTGCTGCAAACCGAGGCATTATTCAAAAAAGAATATGTCGATCCCAAGAATGGCCGGATTCCGAAAAACCCAGACAAGCTACGATCGCTCATGCGAGAAGTCATGGTTCGCAACACTCGCGCCTTGGTCGATGTCAAATTACCAAAACGATTTGCGACGACGATTACCGTTACACCTTCAACGGGAGAGCAGAAACTCTATCAGGACTTGAACGAGTATCTGCGCAGTGATGAAAGCTTGGATAAACTCTCGCGAACCAATCTGCTGATGCGGGCAGGTTCTTCCCCCGCCGCATTAGCAGACTCTCTGAAACAGTTGACCAAGCGTCTTCCAAATGAGGAACTCAAAACGCTAGCCAAACGCGCTGCCCAAGTGCAGCAGGTCGAGAAAGCCAAAGCGCTGGTGGAGATGTTGAAAAAGTCTCGCCAGAAAACCCTCGTGTTTAGTATCCACAAGGCAACCAGTGCCTACCTTGCTAAAGCGCTCCAGGAAGCAGACATTCCGTTTGCAGAATTTCAGGGTGGTATGTCTTTGAAAGAAAAAGATGCTGCGATCGCTGCCTTTCGGGACACCGTTTCTGTCCTGCTCGCCTCTGAAACTGGCGGTGAAGGACGTAATATTCAATTCGCCAATGTGATTGTCAATTATGACTTACCGTGGAATCCGATGAAAATTGAACAGCGCATTGGTCGGATTCACCGGATTGGTCAAACTCAGGATGTCTTTATCTTCAACTTTTGCCTGAAAGACAGCATTGAAGAATATATCCTGCGCATTCTCCACGACAAAATCAATATGTTTGAGCTAGTCGTCGGAGAAGTCGAAACAATTCTAGGAAACATAGATGATGAGTTCGACTTCAGTGATGTAGTGATGGGCATTTGGTTGAGCCACCAAGCAAAACCAGAATTAGACACCGCGTTTGAGCAACTGGCCGATAATTTATTGAAAGCCAAAGACCAATATCGCCATGCCCAAGCCCTAGATGAACAGATCTTTGGTGAAGAGTTTGAAGCATAGTCGAGTGTTCCTAATGAGTTCCTAATGAGTTCCGATCCCATTCTTGCGACCTTATCGAATCTGGTCTCTTTGCATGGCGGCATTGCTGAAGAGGAAGACGAGCATGTGATGACCGTCCTGCTATCGGCTGAGATCGCTAAACAGTTGAAGTTACCAGAAACAGTAACGATTGCGACTCAGGCGAATGTACCCGACAGTTTATTTGTGACCTATCATTCCGAGCTGGTGCAGCAATTTTCGGCCTTGTTGGGACAAAGGGGAGCAGTCAGCGAGATCGCCATTCAGTATGAGGGATACCTGAAAACCACTGGATTTGAAAAACAGATTCCACAAGCCCTGCGACCTCAAAATGGTTTAATTCGGTTCCTCGAAGCTAAACCTGAAACCACACGCTATCTCTGGTGCCATGTTGCCTACACAGCAGAAGCCGATGAAAAGCGCGTGGGTATGGTGTCCTTCATCATCAACGAAAAAACGAAAGTGACCCCGATCGAGATTGGAGATGCCCTGTTCTGGAAATCTGATCAACTGCCGATCGAAAATCCTGAACCCATTTCAGAGCGATCTCTGGAAGTTTTAACGTCATTGATCGAACGCACAGCCGCTCAGCAGGTAAAAGCTAATTTAGAAAACTGGCAGATGAAATTAGAGCGGGCTAAAGCTAGAGATGAAAAGCGGTTGAAAACCTACTACGACACGATGGGGCAGGAAATTCAGAATCGTATTCGAGCGCGTCATTTGGAAGGAGAAGAAAAGGAGCGAGAACTGGCTCGATTAGCCGCAACCAATCAAGAATTAGACCGCAAGCTAGCTGATTTACAAGAGCGCTATGCACTCAAAGTAGATGCCTCGTTGTACAGCGTTTTGGTCATTGAGTTGCCCACCGTTCATCTAGAGTGTGAGTTAGTTCGTAAGAAAATAAAACGCAACATTACAGCCGTTTGGAATCCCTTTACAAAAATCATTGAGCCCTTGTGCTGTGAACGAACCGGTGTGCTTGTTGAAGAATTTTATTTAGATGATTCTGCGGCTCAAATCATTGCACCTGCGGCTTGGCAGCAAAAATGACCGGAAAAATGGGATTCAAGCCCCATCCTTGTGAGGCGTTCTGATAAATCATTGTTCCCTCTGTGGCCCGTAGTACTGTCGGTTCGCTGATTTTGGACGAGAGAAAAG
>JBAUTA010000680.1:0-2635 GCA_049581985.1 Kovacikia sp. | reverse complement strand
TTCCCCTCCCCTCTCCTTTCTCCCTGGTGCCAATCTGGAAGACGAAGATCTTTCAGGTCGGAGCCTTCAGGCGGCTAATCTGGCAGGGGCAAAATTAACCGGGGCCGATTTGAGTCGGGCCAATTTGAGTGGGGCAAATTTAGAAGGGGCAAATCTGATCGGCTGTCAGTTGAGGGAAGCTGACCTGCGTGCCAGTTTAACCGGGGCGAGCCTGATGCAAGCTGATCTGACGGAAGCTGACCTGCGTGGAGCGAACCTGCGCGGAGCTAATTTGATGCGGGCACGCCTCAGTAAAGCTAACTTTGCCGGAGCCTTTCTGAGCGGCGCGAATCTAATGGGAGTAAATTTGCAAGGGGTAGACTTGCGCGGAGCGGATTTGCGCGGAGTAAACCTGAGCAATGCAAATTTGCAGGGGGCAAATCTGAGTCAGGCTGACTTGCAGGGTGCCCTGCTGAATGAAGCTAATTTAGAGGAAGCTGATCTGCAAGGAGCAAATCTGGCTGGAGCCAATTTGGCTGGCGCTAATCTTCTTTGCGCTGATTTAGAGTATGCCAATCTGGTGGGCACAACCTTTACGGGAGCCTGCACGATCGGGACAGTCCTGGACGGCAAGCCAAAGCCCTCTGGCAATTAAATCCGCCTTAACTCTGCCTCTGCCAAACACGAATTGTCCCATCCCAACAGCCACTGGCGATCGTCTGACCATCTGGGCTAATGGCAACCGACCAGACCCAGCTAGCGTGGTTAGCCGTGTGAGCCAGGGTAGCGGTTTCTAGATTCCAAATTTTGACGGTACGATCGTGGCTACCGCTGACTAGAGTTTTTCCATCCGGGCTGATTGCGACTGAGTTAACGGCACCTTGATGTTCGCGGAGGGTATGCCGTAGGTTTCCCGTTTCTAAATCCCAGAGTTTAATGGTCGTGTCATCACTGCAACTGGCAAGGGTTTTTCCATCGGAACTGAGGGCGATCGCATTAATCGGATCCGTGTGTCCCTCCAGCGTCAGACGAACTTTACCCGTTTCCTCGTTCCAGACCCGAAGGGTCTTATCCCGACTGCCACTGACGACCGTTCGGCCAAACTCCTGTCGGAAAGTAGCCTGCTTCTCCTGGATCTGGAGTTTTTCTGGTTGAAATCCAACTGCTGTGACCCAGTGCCGATGCCCTGTTAGGACTTTCAGCGTTTTTCCAGTGGTGACTCGCCAAATCCGTATGCTTTTGTCCTGGCTACTACTGGCAAGCAAATAACCATCGGAACTAAAGCCAAGGGAGCGGACCCAATCGGAATGCCCCTCCAGGGTTTGCAATAATTCACCGCTTTGCCAATCCCAGAATTTGATGGTTTTATCGTTGCTGCAACTGGCAAGAAGTTGACCATTGGGACTGGTCGCGATCGCCCTGACCCAGGCAGAATGAGCGACGATCGTGCGCAGCAATTTTCCCGTTTCCAGATTCCAGAATTTGATGGTTTTATCTCCACTGCCACTGGCAAGCACATGCCCATCGAGATGAATCACCACGGAGCGAACCCAGCTTGTGTGGCCGGACAACTGATACTTAAATATCCAGCCTGGCGGCGGAACGGTGTCAGGCTCTGCCAGTGCCACCTGCGGCATCGCTGTTGTTTGGTAAGAGTCGGCAAGCGGGGCAGGGGCAACCCCCTCTGGCGGTAGCACTTCAGCAGCAGGGGCAGGGGCAGTTATCCCCCCTGGCATGCCAAACATTTTGAGCATAGCTGGTGCATTCAGGTCCTCAAGCACCGCTGCCGCAGACCCATAGCGGAATTTAGTTGGCCCCTGCAACAGCTTATTCAGGACATCGCTCAAGCCACCGCTAACCGGAACGGTCAGGTGTTGCCGCCAGACCCAGGCTCCTTCTTCCGTATCAAACAGGTCTGCCGGGCGCACTTGAGTTAACAAGTAAATGCAACTTACGCCCAAGCTGTAAAGGTCACTGGCATACACCGCCTTACCGATCGCCTGCTCAGGTGCCACAAATTCCGGACTCCCAATACTCGTCCCCGTCATCGACGGTTCAGCCGTAATGGATTTAGCTGCCCCGAAATCGACCAGGACATACCGTAGATCGGCACGTCGCCGGATAATGTTCTGCGGTTTCACATCCCGGTGAATCACCTGCTGATTATGGATAAATTGCAGTACAGGCAGCAGATCATTCAACATCTGCCAGACCTGCACCTCGCTGAATACCCCTGTCCGGGCCAATTCCTGCAATAGATTGCGGCCATCAATAAATTCTTGAACCAGATATTGATAGTCCGCCTGTTCAAAATGCGCCAACAGTGCCGGAATCTGGGGATGGTGCCCCAACTGTTCAAGTTGGATGGCTTCCCTGTGAAACATTTCCCGCGCCCACGCCGGATTCTGATGGCTCTGGCTGTAAGGGAAAAACTGCTTGATCACGCACTGGGGCCGAGAGGGCTTGTACTCATCCACCGCCAGAAAAGTTCTCCCAAACCCACCCCGCCCGATCGCCTCCAAAGCCCGGTAGCGATCGCCCAACAGCAACTTGAACCCACATCGGGTACAGTAGTTTGCCGACATAGAATTCTGCGGACGGCTGCAATGGGGGTTGAGGCAATGACTCATAGATTGATTGTAGAGTCTACCCTGAC
>JBAUTA010000679.1:0-5218 GCA_049581985.1 Kovacikia sp. | reverse complement strand
CCACCTGGGAAAGTCGCCGTGCTCGATGTGGATCACTTCCTCAATCGGTCTACCTTCAAACCGTCAGAAGCAGAAATTTGACCCTTAAAACATACTCTCAGGATCACGGATTAAATCAATGTCGTAACTGGTAGGGGCGAGTTTTATAGTCAAACTATCGCCTCTATGCGATCGGGGCAAACCCACCCCTTGTATCTTCAAAAGTAGGCAACCCGTCCCGCCCCTGGATGCACAAAACATCGCTGCGTAGCGAGGGGGCCTGTATTTTTATAAAGAGCGTGGTCATCCAGTTCCTTCAAGGTGCTTGACACCGTATAGTAGCGCTTGGAGCCACGCTGTCTGCTCCATGATCCAAACTCGAACAATCGCTAGAGCGTGAGATCTCGCATGTGCAAGGACGAGTTTTCAAAGGGCCACAAAAACCATACCTCAGCATAAACCATGACCCAGGAAAAAACATGGGTCGGCATTGATGTGAGTCAAAGCCACCTGGATGGCTACCTTTTGCCCCAAGGGGCAAGCTTTCAGGTCTCCAACACAGAAGCTGGAGTGCAAGAACTGATTGCCCAGTTAAAGTCAACTCCACCCCATTTGGTCGTGGCTGAATCCACGGGTGGATTAGAGCGCACCCTGGTTGCTGGATTGGCGACGGCGGCGATGCCCGTGGCCGTCGCCAATCCTCGCAAAGTGAAAGGATTTGCTACCGCTCTGGGTAAAGCCAAGACGGATAAAATTGATGCCGAGGTAATCGCCCGGTTTGCTCAAAGCGTGAACCTGCAACCCCAACCGATGATTGCCGCCTCAGCCCAGCAGTTGAGTGACCTGATGCATCGCCGTCAGCAGTTGGTGGAAATCCAGGTAGCGGAGAAAAATCGTCTGAGCCGCGCCTCAAAAATAGTTCAAGCCGACATTGAAGATCATCTCAAACAACTGGAGCACCGCATCGAGTCATTGAATCAGCAAATTCAAACCCTCGGGCAACAGCAAGCCGACTGGCAGCGCAAAGACCAGATTTTGCAGTCCGTCAAGGGCATTGGGGCAGTCACAGCCGCCCTCTGCCTGGTAGAACTCCCCGAACTCGGCAAGCTCAATGAAAAACCGATCGCTCGCTTGGTTGGAGTTGCCCCCATCAATCACGACAGTGGTAAACACAAGGGCAAACGGATGATTGCGGGAGGACGAACCAGAGTTCGCTGTGGCTTGTACATGGCAACCTTAGTGGCTACTCGGCATCATCCAGTCATTCGAGACTTCTACCAACGGTTGTTAGCAAAAGGCAAACTCAAACTGGTTGCCCTGGTGGCTTGGATGCGAAAGCTTCTAGTCATTCTGAACGCCATGATCCGCGACAACACACTGTGGCAAGCCCCGGTTTAGTCAAGACTCTGAACCATCCCATCAAGTCAACTCAACGGCCAGCCAGAGCCGTCCGATGGTCATGCCTGTTTAGAGGGCGTAACTTTCTTCTCAATTCCGCTTGACTTTCAAGACAATCGCTCCCGAAGGCTAGAACCTATTGAACTCCCATTCCTAAGCGTCCTCAAGATTGGTTTCAAAGTTCAAGTAAGGATATTCATAGTTAGTCGGGGTGGGGCTAAGAAATGCCATTGGATCGCTCGTAGGATAATCAACCCATAAACGGCTTGCTTGACTAGAACCCCTAACTTCCTGACTAAACCCTTGACTGGAAAAGGATTGGGTATTGGTATTGGTCAGGGCAAACGTCACAACCGCACTCTCAGGACTTCTGACCGTAATATAGACGCGATTCCCAGAGGGAGTAACTGCCACATCTTCAGTTCTAAAAATCCCCTGTCCAAGGGTTAATACCCCTAGCACGCTATTCAAATTGGGGGACAAAATAACCGTCGCCCCGCTTCCCCGCGAGCCTCCTAACGTTGTCCCGATCGCACTGGTTGCAATATAGAAATTACCTGCGGCATCAGTAGTCATCCCACGACTGGAAATATCAACCCTATTTAGCACAACCCGAGGTAAGAAAGACCCCGTTAATTGTTGCAGGTCCAGGTCTACTGGCAAGGCTACTGGCGTATTGTAGTTGCCTGTGGCTGTCGCATTGGGGATTGGCAGCGTGGTTAAAACAATTCCCTGGGAGTTAACCGCCACACCTGGAGGGGAGCTATCCTGGGGGGCTGCTGAGGCTCGCGATGAGACGAGTACATCCGCATCGGCTAATGTGCCTTGGACAAATCGAAGGCGCATAACAAACGGAAAGGTTTGAGCTTGCGAGATACCTGAAATATATAAATCTAAAAAGCTGCCACCATTGAAGATTGCTAAGTCCCCATAGCTGGCGAACTGAGGCTGAATAAGTCCGCCAAAGTTATCTACTCTTCCTGCGGCAACATCATAAATAGCACTGATATCGATCGGCAGACTCTTGACGTTGAATAAGGGTGTGATTGCTCCGTTGCTTGGATTAATACTAATCAGGGTGCCATCTGGAAAGAGATCCAGGATCTGCCCTGAGGTCGGCTCAAGCGCAAGCTTACCGATCGAACTGATTGAAGTAATGTTACCCAGGGGAATTTGACCTAAGGCATTGCCATTCGGATCAAACTTCGTGATCAGCGTATTAACAACATTGTCCGAAGTAACGAAAACATTCCCGCCAGGATCGGTCGCAACTCCAATAGGAATGGATAAAGGACGTTGTTGGTTAAAAATGAAAGGACCCGATGCATTGATAGCCAGAGGACTGATGTTGCTGGACGATTCTAAAGGCAATTCGGAAATATCCGTATTACTAGATCTGAATAATGATTTCGTAGTTAATGGATAGGAGAAATTGCCCAGGCTGGTGGAAAGTGGTGTCGCTGGCTTAAGCTCTGCTTGATTCTGGCCAAAGATCTGAGTACTGCCGAAAATACTAAAACCCTGATTGTCCATAGGGAGAACCCCAACCACAAATTCGCTGCCAGGAAATATTAATCAATTTTCTTCCGGTCTGCAAGCTATAGCCGTAGCCCGATTGGTTAGGACAGGGTGCAGGGGTGAAACCCTGGCGTTGCTGAATCCTGGGATGAGGGCAAATCATCCCGTCAATCAGCAACGCCGAAATTCTTTCAGGAAGCTACGGGTCAGCAACCTCTTCAAGTTAGCTGGTTAATGACCACCCAGAGGTAGGTAAGCGCGCCCAGCATACTGACCCCCAAAAACAGTTCTTTTTGCTCCTGCCAGCGCTGATTCAAAACACTCAAGAGGGCAGAAAAGGTTGTTCGCCGCTCTTGCTCCAGTTCTGCCATCAGGTGAGCAACGGTGTCATTAACTTCTTGTAAGGACACCTCACCGCGCTGATATGCCGCCTCCAGGCCATTCAATTTACGCCAGTAATCATTGGTTGAAGACCATAAATCAGGAAACATAGCCTACCCGTTAATAAAGTTTTGTAAACTTATCTTAACGTATTGATACATTTGTTGGCGTCAGACCAGGGGCGGAGATAGGCATTCTCTTTTTTTAGGTCAAATTTCTGGTCAAATTTCTAGTCAAACCGACCTGCGAATTTCGGAATTTATCTCCCAAAAACGGTTGTTACTGATGTAGCAGTTGACAGGGGAGGAAAGCACAATGCTGAGATTCCTTTTCGCCTTTTATCTGGTTCTGTTGGTTTTTTCTGGTTTTAACTGGAGGTATTCCAGATTAAAAGACTTTAAAGGGCTGTTTCCAGGAGCCGCTATTGTTGCAGTCATGATGTGGCTGCTGAAAGATGTCTAGCCTTTTTCCTTGAGGATTGGACTGGGTAGATTGGGGTTAGCCTGTGGGATTGGAATTAGGCAATTGGCGCTAAATCTTGTCCTGACGCGCGACAGCAGGCACGGTAATTGCCTTATAACTTGTGCCAATCTGTCCGGTCCAGGCGATACACAAAGCAGTCATCGTCACCGAATTGGCGAGATTCAACAAATTGGAAACCTAGACGTTGATAGAAACGGTGGGCGCGGGTATTGCTAGCCAGTGGATCGATCAGCACAGCTATCACCAGTGGGTTGGCGAAACATCGATCCAGTGCAAGTTGCATCATTTTTGTGCCATAGCCTTTGCCCAAGTCAAATTCTTCTCCAATCCAAATATCAATTGCCCGAAGATTCTCCGGAACCTTGCCCCAATAGTGGCTCTCCTCCTGTGCCGGATCGATAATCTGGATAAAACCGATCGGACGGCCCTCGATTTCAGCAATCAGTTGTTCCCTCCATGTAGGGGTGTGATCGAGTTCTATCTCCCAATGCCAATCATCATTAGGGTCTGAAGCTACTACATGCGGTTGTTCATCCCAGTATTGTAATAGATCGAAATCAGCAGCAGTAGCAAGGCGCAGATTCATGTTTGCGTGGTGATCAAGCATGACTAACCTTATTCTAATAATTCATTGTGGTAGTCCGATCGCTCCTCAGGAAGATAAATCGTTGGCTGTAAGGTTTGCTGCTTCAGGTGGAACGATCGCGTGATGTGAATGCGACTGAGAAAATCCAGATCGTGAGAGATTACCCAAAGGGCTCCTTGATAATCATTCAATGCTTCCACCATTTGATCAACCGTGGCAATATCCAGGTTGTTCGTTGGTTCATCCAGAATCAACAAATCCAGTTCCGAAATGGTAATCATGGCGATCGCTAATCGTGCCAACTCCCCACCACTCAGCACAGATGCAGGTTTATGGACTGTGTCATTGAAGAACAGAAAATGACCGAGTTGCTGCCGCAAAAGTTGATAGTTGAGCGCAGGATTTGCCCGTTGCATATTTTCCAGCAGGGTTTGCCTGCGATCAACTAGCTCATAGTTCTGGTCGAGATACACGGTTAGCATCTGCGCCAGTTGAATGTCACCCCCTTGCAAAAAGGCAGGGGTCGATTCGGTGCCCAGAATGGCTTTTATGAAGCAGGATTTGCCGGAACCGTTGACACCCGCAATCGCAAGGCGATCGCCGCTTGATACCTGAAGCTGAATGTCTTTTAGCAACAGATGGCTGTCAACCCACAGGTCTGCATGGTTAATGTCTATTAGATGTCTATGCTTATGGCTTCTTTCCTCCAGTTGAAGGCTTGTCGTCCTATGGGTTCTGATCTTGGTTTTCGACACTTTTTGGGTTGCTGCAGCGATCGCTTTGTCATGGTTGACCTTACGCGTTGCCGCAGTGACTTCTGCCGTACGCTTCCAGGCACTTGCCACAATTCGAGGCAAATCGCCGTTCTGTGCT
>JBAUTA010000678.1:0-9094 GCA_049581985.1 Kovacikia sp. | reverse complement strand
AGAAGGGGTTCCACCCCTTCACCCCTTTCAAAACTTTCGTTTTGGTCTACTAGGGGTCTGTCAAGCCTATTTTGAAGGGTTGAAAACCCTCAACACACCCGGAATATAAGTTTGTAAGATTTGAGTGACCCCTCAAGTCTATTCTGACGGATTTTGGGTTGGAACCGTCCAATCCTCTAGGGCCGCAGCATAAGGGTAGGATTTTCGGGCAAAGCAAGCCTGTTGCTACCCCATGCTTTGTCCCTACTGTTAGCGGGCTTTTTGCCAGGAAATCATCACATCTTTGGCGAGATGGCGGGAGACTTCATACGCGCCATAGCGGTTGAGGTGGCTGGGATCGGAAAAGTAATCGGTTTGGGTGGCAAATGCCAGACTCAAATCGCGGTAGGTAAAACCCAGCTCTGTGGATAGTTTTAACATGTGCTGTTGAAACTCTTCTTCGTGGCGTTTGCGAATTGGGTCCAGATAGTCATTCGTTAGGGGCAGATTAACGAAGATCAGGGGAATCTGGCGCATTTTAGTAAACTGAACCAGTTCCAGCATGGCATCCGTTTGCCTGCCATCCAGACTAAAGGAATCGTAATCAGAATCGTAGTCGCCGGAGACTCTAGAGTATTTCTGGTAGTAGGTGACCGGATTGAAACGATTGGGCAGGGGTAGGAAGCCATCTTCATCCACAATGCCACCATCCGAGAGAACCGGATTGGTGGCATTTAAGGCGGAAGCCGCTGGACTGGTGGCATTGCTCAGGTCTGTTGGTGTCATCCCGATTCCCAACGCAAGTAGGGAATTGCCAACCGGCAATAGAGCTGCCAGTTTATCGCGCATCAGAGCTTTGAGGCGATCGCGATGGGTATAGGCTAGGGACACTTTGCCTAACTGCTCATTAAGTTCCCGATTCAGAATTTGATAGCTGTTAGACAGGGATGTCGGAACTTCCTCCGTCACCGAGGTGGGTTCTGTGGAGGCAGGATTGGGGGCCGGCTTGGCTGTCTGAGCAACAACAGTGGTCCCAGGGATCGGTATTCTTCCAGCAACCATCGCTCTGTAGCCCTCAGAGGCAACGATTCCGTTGTAGGTGATATCAACGCGACCACTATTAAATGCCCGGGCCCCGTCTGCAAATAGAATCACCTTGGGCAGCTTTTCCTGGGGTAACATCTGACGGACGATGAGATCAACGACCTGGGCAGTTGCACCGTTAATGCCAAAGTTATAAACGGTCACGTTCCTGTAGCCCTGAGCCGCCAGGGAATTTGTGAGGGCGATCGGGTCAACGCCACGGAGGGCTCTGGAACTGCCAATAATTAGTACATCTGGAGATCCATGCTCCGACAGATAGCGCCGATAAAGAGCAATCTTTTCATTCAGTTGACGACTGTTAAAGGTGGGAAATGGGTTAGCACTTTGAGCCGCAGCAAGGTCTGCTTTTGGCTGAAAAGGAGTTGCAGGCAGACTAGCAGGGTCAGTTGCGAGGGCTCCTTCAGCCCTAGAGGAATCCGTTTTATCAGCTGGTGACTCTGTTAATTCTGTTGTCCCAGATTGGGTAAAGCCCGATGAATTAAAAGCAGTTCTGTCAGTTGGTATCTTTTTTTGAAGTGACAACTGGGGAAGCAGGGAATTCCCCGGTGGACGGGCAGTCGGTAGGGCAGATTGGGGGGATGGGATAGGGGTTGGAGCAGAAGCCGGTTGAGATACCGGATCAGGGGAAACTGGGGCTGGTTCGGGCACCTGGCCCAGCAACCATTCCGATTGCACGACTAGCAACAGCCCGACAACTCCCCAAACCAGTGCAACCTTGGCATTTCGGCTGTTGACCTGCTCTGCCAGTGGATCTGCAGCTTTAACCAAACCGGGGGTCAGGTCTTCTGGTTCAGAAGGAATAAAAAGCTGAGAGGCAATCAGCGATCGCTGTAGCTTCTCCATCGCTCCTTCCAACCATCGGTTCAAAACCGATCGCCAGTTGCTTGGAGGTAGGTCTTTATAGAGAACCAGGGCCCCTGGTGGAGCCAGTAAATCATCGACATAGAGATCGGAAGCGGCAAAATCAGGAGTTGCCTCAGGTACCAGGCGATCGCGACTGGTAACAAAGTCTACTCCATAGCTCCAGAGGGGACGCTTTTGTCCTGCCCGCCGACCATAAACCCGGATTCCAGCTACCCCTGAAATCTGCAATGGTTTCAGAAAGCGAGCTGTCGCTGGGCCAACCTGGCTTTGTTTTGGACAGGTAGGCGCATCGGTCATAATGTGCAGCAGATCTGCTTTTTTTCGAAGCTGCACCCGGATTCCACCCGTGGCCAAGGTCTGCTCCAGATTGGGATTCAGCAACCGGGTCAACAAAAATGAGATGGCGTCTAAACTTCCTTTTTGGGCTAGTTCTAGCGTCGTCAGCGCTAGAGTTGGTTGAGTTTTTGCGGGGAGGTTAAGCCAATGAACCCAGAGGGGTGAGGCGTGAGGAGTCAGGGAAGAATTTTGGGTTTTAAGTTTTGAGTTTTGATTGGAATTGTCTGGACTCTGGGCGCTGGACCCCGTACCTGCTTCCTCTGGCTTGTGCCTTCTCCCTTCTGGTTCCTGTCCTCCAACCCCATAAATTGTCACTGCTTGAATTCCCTGGGGTGCAAGGGATTCCAGCGTCGAGTCGATTGCAGCAATTGCTGCCCGTTTGTCAGGAGCAGCCGCCTGAGTGCTGTGACAGGTCAGGTGCAAGGTCACATCTTTGAGAATTGCAGAAACCCGAATGTCTTCGGTAGCCAGCAATCGATTCAACAGGTGAGTGATTGCCTGCACATCCCCCCAACGGGCCCATTGGTGCAAAATATCGCTGGTTGGGGTCAGGTCTACCCGCACAAGCCACTCCCGCCGTGCCTCGCCGCTTACCTGCCCAAACACGATCGCATCCAGAAACCCCTGCAGTTCCAGTTCCCGCAATCGCTGGGCGATCGGTTCTGCCAGCATCAGGGGATCGGGGCTATACTCAGATTCACAAATGACAAAAAGGCGTTTAGCGGATGTTGGGGGCTGGTTATCGAGTATCGAGGCGGGTTTTGAATTTTGGCTTGAATTCTCCCTGGATTCCCCTTCTGACCTCTGCTCTTTGCCCCTTGCCTGCTCAAGCTCCTCCACCCTGACTCGAACCGCAATCCCTAAATTGCTGAAGACGCTGCTGAGATAGCGGGCGATCGGATCAGGTTGACCCAGGCGAGCCAGTTGGAAGGCTGGGACGATCGCAGTCGCTGCCGGACCATCACCTTCTGTCTGAGCAGGAATACTAATCAGCTCAGAGCGTGGCTGGCTGTCTCCGGCGGCTGTTTTTTGATCTTGTTCAGCCAGAACAGGTTGGGGGAGTTGATTGAGATAGAATGACTCTGTCCAGGTAGGAGTCTTCTGGCTTGTTTGCCGACCATAGACAACAACCCGGTAAATCGGAGGACAACCGGGGGGCAGCAGCCTATCCAGAGGGGTGGTAGCTAGCGCTTGGGTTAACCCCGACATCACAACGGCAACATCAGGGCAGAGCTGGCTCTCGACCAGAATGTGCAGGTTATTTCCCCGCACCTGACTTCTTACTTTTGCTTGCCCAGCCCCGAAATTTTGACAGATCCACTGTTCCAGGGATCCGCCACTTAGCTTCTGGGATGGCATTTCACGAGTAGCAGAAGGGTTATGTCCACGTAAATCTGCCATGAGAGCCTTGGTACCTGCTATCTAAATTCAGACGACTGACTTAATCCGGTCATATTGCCCCATAGAAATAACACACCTTAGAAAAATTGAGCAAAATTTTATCCCTGACCTTGATTTTAATTTGATCTGAAACTAGCGTTGCGAATCATCAATTTTGCACCCTGGGGGAGTAGGGGCTTCGCCCCCAGAAGGGGGAACCCACCCCCAGCCCTCCTCCAAAACATTCGTTTTGGTCTACTAGCAACTGATAGCAGTTCTCACGGGGGCGAGGTATGGGGCGGGGGGGCAGTGCTGCCCCCATCTTTTGAACGCTATTGATTTGAACGCTATTGATCTGAAAACTGCTATAAACTTCATTTAACAGACATTTCATTGGCTAATTTCACTCCCAACTTTCCTGCTTTTGTAAAGCTTGCTCACAAAATGACTTGTAACTATGGCATTGATTAAAGCAGGTATTAAGTCCCTTCAACATTTCTTACCCACTCTGAACAATTCTATTCACAAAAATTAGGAATGACAGAATCATGGATTCTCTGAATCAAGAAACTCCCAAAACCAATCCATCTCTGACTGATTTGATTTCAGCGGAGCTTCTGCTGGGTTTTGCAATACCCCCTTTCTTAGTGGCGCTGGTTACAAGTAAAGTATTGGCAGAAACCCTTCGGGAAATTGGGACATTAAGCGAAGAAATTTTCCGGGGCGATCGTCTTCCTCCTCTTACTTTTCCAGCAATGTCTGATCCCCGTCCGGACAAAAGTGAATCCGCCTAAATTGTAGAAAAGTTGCCAGTAAGAACCAGTAAGAATTGGTACGCCCTAAAGCTCCAAAATGGGGGATTACCCCCTAGAATTATTGAAATATCTTTGGAAAGAGCAGACTCCATGAGTTCGACACGACCTTCGTCTGAAGATGGACTAGGCTTCGGAGCGGCAACAGAATCCAGAGCATCTGAGGCAATGACTATTACTTCTAGCAGCACAGCTTCTTCTACGGCATCCGATTTGTTTCTGCGTCATCGACTTAAGATCATTGAGGATCTCTGGGAAGCGGTGCTGCAGCAGGAGTGTGGTCAAGAGCTGGTCGATCTCCTCAACCAGCTTCGCGATATGTGTTCTCCAGAAGGACAGGCACCCACGTTTATTGAGTCAGAAGTTCTCAAGGTCATCGAACGGTTGGACCTTAACGAAGCGATCCGGGCCGCCCGTGCCTTTGCCCTTTATTTTCAGTTAATCAATATTGTTGAACAGCACTACGAGCAACGAGATCAGCAGTTGCACTATCGAGCTGCTCGCGATACTGCCTCATCAGCCATCATTGCTCGCACGCGCACTAATTTCAACCCTTCAGAATCGAATGGGGAATCCTCTACGCCGAGCGGCAGGCTAGAAGCAGACCTGCTAGAAAAGAGCCTGCAAGATCCCGATTCTCGGAAAGAAATGGGGACGTTTCACTGGCTGTTTCCAAAGTTGCACAGTCTGAATGTGCCGCCCCAGCAGATTCAGCAACTGATTAACCAGCTTGATGTGCAGTTAGTCTTTACTGCCCATCCGACAGAAATCGTGCGCCACACAATTCGCGACAAGCAGCGTCGGATTGCCAAAATTCTGCGCCAGCTCGATCAAGTGGAAGAACGGTTGATCGGTCTGGGGTTGCCCGCTGCCTCCTGGGATGCTGAACTTCTGCGCGATCAATTGACGGAAGAGATTCGTCTTTGGTGGCGCACAGATGAGCTGCATCAGTTCAAACCCACGGTTCTGGATGAGGTGGATTATGCGCTTCATTACTTTCAGGAAGTACTGTTTGATGCGATTCCCCAGCTTTACCACAGGCTCAAACAATCAATGCAGGCTTCCTTCCCTGGGATGCAACCGCCCAGCTACAACTTTTGTAAGTTTGGTTCCTGGGTTGGTTCTGATCGGGATGGTAACCCCTCCGTTACGCCCCAGATCACCTGGCAGACTGCCTGCTACCAAAGGGGAATGGTCCTGGAGAAGTACGTCCAGTCGGTCCGTCGCCT
Source organism: Kovacikia sp. (assembly GCA_049581985.1). Classification (GTDB taxonomy): domain Bacteria; phylum Cyanobacteriota; class Cyanobacteriia; order Leptolyngbyales; family Leptolyngbyaceae; genus Kovacikia. The sequence continues at coordinate 3,390 of JBAUTA010000678.1, read as the reverse complement.
GACCGATCTATTAAGCCTGTCGTTGCACTGGAGCGATGTTCTGCCCGACCTGCTGGAATCTCTAGAGCAGGATCAATTGCAACTGCCGGATATTTACGATCAGCTGGCAATTCGCTATCGTCAGGAACCCTACCGGCTAAAACTGGCCTATATTCAAAGACGGCTGGAAAATACCCGCGATCGCAACAGCCAACTGTACAACACGGACCTCTTACAACGGGAAATAACCGACCCGAATCCGCACACTCTCTACCGTTCAGGAGCAGACTTTCTAGCGGAGTTGCGCCTGATTCAGCGTAATTTAGAGGAAACAGGGCTGAGCTGTCGTGACATGGATTCCCTGATCTGCCAGGTAGAAATCTACGGTTTCAACTTGGCCCATCTTGATATCCGCCAGGAAAGCACCCGCCACTCCGATGCCTTCAATGAAATTGCCGGTTATCTCCAAGTTCTGCCCAGGTCCTATAACGACATGGCTGAATCGGAACGCTCCCTCTGGTTAGCGACGGAACTTCAAACCCGCCGTCCGCTAATTCCGTCAGAGATCCCCTTTTCAGACAAAACCCGGGAGACGATCGAAACCTTCCGCACGGTTCGCAGACTTCAGCAGGAATTTGGTTCCGAAATCTGTTCTACCTATGTCATCAGCATGAGCCACGATGTCAGCGATCTGCTGGAAGTGTTGCTGCTGGCAAAGGAAGCCGGTCTGTATGACCCGGCAACAGGCATTAGTTCGTTGCATGTGGTCCCCCTGTTTGAAACCGTAGACGATCTACAAAGAGCCCCCTCTGTTCTGACCAGCCTGTTTGAGCTACCCTTCTACCGGGCAATGCTGGCAGGAGGTTTTGCAGAGTATGGCAGGATGAAGGGTGAGAACGGCAATCCTGCTTCTCCTCCCCTTCCGCCTCCCGCTTCTTTACAAGAAGTCATGCTAGGGTACTCTGACAGCAACAAAGACTCAGGGTTCCTGAGTAGTAACTGGGAAATTCATAAGGCGCAGCAAGCCTTGCAGCGGATTGCCGAACGCTATGGGGTTGATCTGCGGATTTTCCACGGTCGGGGCGGCTCGGTCGGTCGGGGTGGTGGTCCAGCTTACGAAGCAATCCTGGCGCAACCAGGACGTAGCGTCAATGGACGGATCAAAATCACCGAACAGGGAGAGGTGCTGGCATCCAAGTATTCTTTGCCAGAGCTAGCCCTTTATAACCTTGAAGCAGTCACGACTGCGGTGATTCAGACCAGCCTGTTGCGGACTGGATTTGATGATATCCAACCCTGGCATGAAATTATGGAGGAACTGGCGGCACGATCCCGCTCCCACTACCGGGCGTTGATCTATGAGCAGCCGGATTTTCTGGATTTCTTCATGCAAGTGACGCCGATCGAGGAAATCAGTCAGCTTCAGATCAGTTCTCGCCCTGCCCGCCGTGCTGGCAAACGGGATCTTGGCAATTTGCGGGCAATTCCCTGGGTCTTTAGCTGGACTCAAAGCCGCTTCCTGTTGCCTGCCTGGTATGGAGTTGGTACAGCCCTACGGGATTTTTTGAACGAACATCCCGAAGAACACCTGAAATTGCTGCGCTACTTCTACTTTAAGTGGCCCTTTTTCAAGGTGGTGATCTCCAAGGTAGAAATGACGCTGTCGAAGGTAGACCTGCAAATTGCAGGGCACTACGTTCGGGAGCTGGCCCATGCGGAAGATCAGGAGCGATTTGAGCCGCTACTGGAGCAAATCTCCAACGAGTACTATCTGACCCGTGATATTGTGCTGACGATTACCGGAAATAAAAAGCTCTTGGATGGCGATCCGGATCTACAGCGATCGGTTCAGCTTCGTAACGGCACGATTGTTCCTCTGGGTTTCCTGCAAGTCTCCCTGCTCAAGCGTCTGCGTCAGCACAAAACTGAGGCAGCTGTTACCGGAGCTGTGCGATCTCGTTACAGCAAAGGAGAACTGCTGCGAGGTGCCCTCCTCACCATCAACGGTATCGCCGCTGGCATGCGGAATACAGGCTGATGGAGCGGTATATAGGTGGGGTGAGTAGGTGAGAGGGGTAAGGGGGTAAATAGGTGAGGGGATCAATGGGTGAGTGGTAGTTCCTGCAGATCAATCCGTTGTTTCCTCCAGATTTCTTCCTTTTTTATCCCTTTATTACCCACCCCCCTTCCCACCCATTCGCCTGCCCCAGGGAAGGTATTCTGGCTTACCTAATTTGCCACAGTTCCGTATGATGGAAAATGTGACTTGTCCATCGTAAAATCGGACTAAAGAATATGGCGGCTCGAATTCAGTTTTCTATCGGCATTGATGAGGCTGTGGTGCCTGACGTTCGCATTACTCGTGCCCGTGATGGCAGTAATGGCACCGCAACCTTCTATTTTCAGAATCCCAAGGCACTTAGCGAAAGTCGGACTGAAGAAATCACCGGGATGTACCTGATCGATGATGAGGGTCAGATAGTCACAAGGGATGTCAATGCCAAATTCATCAATGGTCAACCTGAGGCGATCGAAGCCTTGCTGCTAATAAAGTCAGCAGAAGATTTTGAGCGCTTTATCCGGTTTATGAACCGCTATGCTGAAGATCATGACCTGGGATTCAGCAAGTCTGAGTAGGAGGCAGAAGGGAGACCTCGGCGTGAGTTCGGCTCGACTAAGGGCTTGCCGAACTGCTCAGTCGAACGAGGGCAGAGGATGAAGGCGTGAAGGACGAAGCGATAAAATCAGCACGATTAGCTACTCCCATCACCCAACTTAAAGCTCCTTCTCTCCTTACCTCTTGACTCTTCACGATTTCCATGACATTAATTCCCCATCCTGACTCAGCCGAAATTTTTGTTAATTGTGCGGTTATCACTGTCAGCGATACTCGAACGGTTGAAACGGATAAGAGTGGCCAGAGAATTCAGCAACTGTTAGCCGAAGCGGGATATGGCGTAGGCTTCTATGCCATCGTCAAAGATGAGCCTGCTCAAATTCGTGCCCAAATTGAAGCGTTGAGCCAGCAAACCGAGCTGCATGCTTTAATCTTCAACGGCGGAACGGGCATTGCCCCCAGAGATACCACCTACGATGCAATTGCGAGCCTGTTGGAGAAGACGTTACCCGGTTTTGGCGAGCTATTCCGCTGGTTGAGCTATCAAGAGATCGGTTCCCGGACGATCGGTTCCCGGGCGATCGCTGGCGTTTTCCACACCAAATTAGTGTTTTCCATCCCCGGTTCCACCAATGCGGTTACCCTCGCGATGGAAAAACTTATCCTGCCAGAACTGAGGCATTTGGTAAGCCAGTTAGGGCAGTAGGGCGGGACTGTTTAAATGTGCTTTTTTTATTAAAAAATATTACCCAGGGGGGTAATATCCTGTTGTGGTTTTTCCCACCATACTAAAC
>JBAUTA010000677.1:0-5726 GCA_049581985.1 Kovacikia sp. | reverse complement strand
GTTCTTGATGCCGATCGCCTGGCTACGCAGGCTAAACTGGGGGTATCATTGGATTTTCTTGTATAAAAAGATGCGATTGTACGGGTAATCTCCCTCTTTGGCTATATTAAACGTCACGCTGCTCGGTGGCATTATAGATTTAAGTGAAATTCTGTCGAGCCCCAGTCGCGAGATATTGCTATGAATAGCTCTCTTCAGTCCAAAACGCCCGTGAAGGATCTCCCAATTCCCTTAGACCGGGATAGGTTCTTACGTAACTTAATTCGAGAGTTAGCGGGTACATTACAGGACGTAGTGGGTTTGGAGGAAGCCTCAGGGTTTATCAGCGTCGTGGGTCAATCGATCGGCAGGCAGATGAACCAGGACTATAAAGCGGCTCTAGAGGTATCCCATCTAACCCAAGAGCAGGTTGCTGAGGTCCTTGTGGATTTGAAGCGGCGAATCCAGGGTGACTTTTATATTATTGAACAAACGGATGAGAAGATTGTCTTGGGGAACCGGGTTTGCCCGTTTGCCGAAAAAGTGATCGATCGCCCCGCCATGTGTATGATGACCTCCAATGTTTTTGGTTCTATTGCGGCGGAAAATCTAGGGTATGCCAAAGTAGAACTGCAAGAGACGATCGCCCTGGGTGACGCCGGATGTCGAGTGGTTGTTTATTTAAAACCCACCCCAGAAGCAGAAGACAGTCAAGGAAGAGAATACTTTAAGGGAGAGAACGAGGGGTGACTCCCGAACAGTTTCTCGAATTTGCCAGAATTTTGCCAGAACCTGTGCTCCTACTGAGGGGAAACGGCCAGATCGTCGCTGCCAATCCCGCATTTTCTAAGATGCTGGGCCTGCCCCAGCAGATATTGCAAGGAAAAATGCTTTCTGAAATGGTCACGGATCCTTCTGAGAAGGTCAAACAGTATCTGCGTACTTGCTCTAGCAGTCGAGAAATGGTGCTTGGCGCATTAACCTTAATTGCCAGCAATGGGGAGATGAGCCTGTGTCGCTGTGAAGGGGCCGTGCTCCAACCGTGGTCACCGGAATCGCCTGCACTAATTTTTTTACGCTTAAAAAAAAGGGAGTTCACCAGTAGTCGATTCACGCTACTGAATAAAAAGATTGATGAATTGGCAAAAGAGATCCAGCTGCGCCAACGAGCGGAAGAAGAACGATCGCAACTTCTGGTGCAAGAACAGAAGGCACGGGCGGAGGCTGAAAAGCTGAATCGATTGAAGGATGAGTTTCTCTCGACCGTTTCCCATGAATTGCGAACCCCCCTCAACGCGATCCTTGGCTGGGCTCACATCCTGCGCACGAGCAAGGTAGACGAAGTCAGAACCCAGCGTGCGCTGGAAACGATCGAACGCAATGCCCGATCGCAAGCTCAACTGATTGATGATCTCCTGGATATTTCCCGCATTATTACAGGTAAGATTCGCCTCAATGTGCAAGCGGTTGATCTATTGCCGGTGATTGAGTCGGCAACCGATACCGTGCGACCTGCCGCGGATGCCAAAAGCATTCGCTTGCAATCAGTGCTTGATCCAGCCGCAGGTCCTGTTTTGGGAGACTCTGAGCGGTTACAGCAGATCGTCTGGAATTTGCTCAGCAATGCCCTCAAGTTCACCCCCAAAAATGGTCGGGTTCAGATCTACCTGCAACGCATCAACTCTCATATTGAAATCGTGGTGTCGGATACGGGGGAAGGTATTAGTGCGGAATTTCTCCCCTACGTGTTCGATCGCTTTCGCCAGGCAGATAATTCCATCACCCGTTCCTTTGGGGGGTTGGGGTTAGGGCTAGCGATCGTTCGCCAATTGGTAGAGTTGCATGGTGGAACGGTGCACGCTGCAAGCCCGGGAGAAGGCCAGGGCGCAACGTTTACCGTAAAATTGCCCCTGATGGCTGTTGGCCCACCCATGATTGAACCCCAGCGGGTGCATCCCTCTGTCGGAGGCAGTGTGCCGTTTGACTCCTCCCTGCGGCTAGATGGGTTGAGGCTACTGATTGTCGATGATGACGCGGATATTCGGGATTTGCTCACCTACACCCTAGAAGTTTGTGGAGCAGAGGTGATCGCAGCAGCTTCAGCAAACGAAGCCATCGTATTACTGACCCAAGCTTCACCACCGATGGATATCTTAATCAGCGACATTGGAATGCCTGATGAAGACGGTTATGCCCTGTTGCAGCGAGTTAGGGCACTTAAGTTAGAGAGCGGTGGCAGAATTCCCGCGATCGCCCTGACCGCCTATGCCAGAACGCAGGATCGGACAACTGCCCTGTTAGCAGGCTTCCAGTCCCATCTTGCCAAACCCATCGAACCCGCTGAATTAATTGCAGTCATTGCAAATTTAGCGGGACGAATCAGGGGTCTCTAACCATGCCTTCGTTACAGGATCCCGTAAGCTAACCCACACGATATACCGCTGTTTCGAGACACTAATGAGGGTGGAAACGCCCTGCCAAAAAAGTTCGCAACCAAATTGATAGGCCTCCAATCGATCGCCGATGCGAAACTCTTTGGCTAACCGATACAGCTCGTTACTATAGGTCATGCCATCTTGAAGGGCGTGATTCATGTAGAACTTAAACCAGGAAACTTGCTGTTCTGGGATCGTATTGGGAGCAGACTCCAGAGTTGCAGATGGATTGGTGGGAGATGGCATCAACACCTTCCTTGATGGAGTAGGAATGAGCGATCACAGAGTTCTTCAGCACAAATGAGGCGCAGGTAAATCATACCGCCATATTCTTCAAAAAACGAATTAAAGGCGAGAATCATTGCCCCTGGATGGAGTTCGTGCTGTGACGCAAATTAATGCAACAAAAAGCTTAAGCCATATTATGGTACAAAAAAATTCTCCCACAAGCGTAAATAATATCTTTCTTCTATTATGTAAAGTTTTTACACAAAAGAACAGGTACCCTTGATACATTTTCTCTAATGAGTGTTCTCAGGCCAATGCGAATTGGACTCAGGCGAGATGATTTCCCGAAAGGCTTATTTGTCAGTATTTTCACAAACGTGACATCCTCCCGACGCTAACTGCAAGCAGTATAGTGCGGGCTTCCCAAGTTCGCTCTTGAGTTTTCCTGCTTCATCGGGGTTCCCAAGCAACCTTCCTCCACAGGCAGTATCACCGCCTGTCCAACGGCTACAAGACCTCGTTGCACGACCACTTGAGGGGCCGATGGACAGCTACAGCAGCCAGGTAGTTCGTTCCGCACAAGTTGCAGTATGTTTGTAGTACGTTTTCTGACGAGACTAATTCAACTTGAATTGAGACCTGTGAAAAACTAAGTCACATTAAAATACCCCCAAATCGGTTAGATCTGGGGGGCTCAAATATAGAAGTACTGGTAGTAGGGATTGAAACAACTCCACTCTAAGCAATGCAGGCGCTGCTTAGGCTAATTCCCCATCAAGAAAGGATGAAACTTCGTTGAAGCTTCCCCCACCTACGCTCCGCTAAGAGGTGGGGGATTCCCAGTTCTAGCCCACACCAGCCCAAGCCGGAGCGTATTCACTGAGTTGCACACCTGCTGTTTGCAACAGGTCTGAGGCGAAGCTCTGGGGTCTTCAAACACCCCACCCGCAGGAACCTATAGCCCCAACGGGCAAGCAAATCCATCTAATCATTCATTTCAACACCTAGGGATTTATTAGAAAGGTTATGTTTTTTGTCAAAGCTGATACTTTCTTAGCAAATGCTTCAAAATAAAAGTTAGAACCCCTCTGTTGAAAGCGCGTTGGCGGATTCAAGGGAATAGAACACTCCGTGTCTCAAAGGCAATTCATTCCTGGATAACCATTCAATATCGCTATGGCAGTCTGTCAGCACGGGATTCCATAACTACGGTGGACACACAGGTCTTCTGATTAGATGTTAGTAGGGTTTGTCCGCTTTATCGGTGTGAGTAGTTGCCAGGTCAGCAGCGCCCCTTTGGATGTTTACCTTCATCTGGCAGACCTGGTATCCGGTTTGGGGTTTAACCCAAGCATCATTGTCGGCAATAGGAGAGGATATTATGGTCACCACAGCCGTGCCCAAGCAACCAATTCGGATTACGGCAACAAAGCTGCTGATTAACAATGAGTGGGTTGATAGTCTCACAGGGCATACCGTTGAAACCGTTAACCCAGCAACGGAAGAAACCATTTGTTTGGTCGCAGCAGCAGACGGAACGGATGTTGATCGCGCTGTCCAGGCTGCCAGAGCAGCATTTGAAACAGGGGCATGGACGCAAATGGCTGCTAGCGATCGCGGTCGGTTACTTTACAAATTAGCAGATCTGATCGAGACTCATGCCGAAGAGCTGGCTCGACTCGAAACCTTAGACAATGGCAAACCACTTAACGAGTCAATCACAGTTGACCTGCCGCTAACCATTGCCTGTTACCGCTATTACGCAGGCTGGGCGGACAAAATTCAGGGCAAAACGATTCCGTTGAATGGTCCGTTTTTCTGCTACACCCGACATGAACCGATCGGTGTCGTTGGTCAAATCATTCCCTGGAACTTTCCTCTGTTAATGCAAGCATGGAAGCTAGCACCTGCCCTAGCGGCAGGCAATACCGTTGTTCTGAAGCCTGCCACGCAAACACCCCTCACGGCGCTTCGAGTCGGTGAGTTGATCGTTGAAGCAGGCTTTCCACCGGGCGTTGTTAATATCCTGCCAGGTTCTGGTTCAACAGTGGGCATGGCGATCGCCCACCACCGAGATATTGACAAAGTGGCTTTCACGGGTTCAACTGAAGTTGGACATCTGATTTTAGAAGCGGCGGCTAAAAGCAATCTCAAGCGCGTCACGCTGGAGTTGGGTGGAAAGAGCCCCAATATTGTCTTTGCTGACGCAGATTTAACGGCTGCGATCGAAGGGGCTCATTTTGCCTTATTTTTCAATCAAGGGCAGTGCTGTACCGCAGGCTCGCGGCTGTTTGTGGAGGAAACCTGCTATGACGAATTTATTGCCAGGAGTGCCGAACGGGCACAACAACGAGTCGTTGGAGATCCCTTTGATCGACGCACTGAGCAAGGTCCTCAGGTGAGCCAGATCCAACTCGATCGGGTGATGCACTATATCGAATCTGGAATGCGCCAGGGTGCTCATCTTTTGTATGGCGGACAGCGAATTGGCGATCGCGGTTTCTTTGTTCAACCGACGGTGTTTGCCAATGTTCAAGATGACATGCTGATTGCGCAGGAAGAGATTTTCGGTCCGGTCATGAGCATCATCAAATTTAAAGAGGTCGATGAGGTCGTTCAACGGGCTAACCACACAATGTATGGGTTGGCGGCAGCCGTGTGGACAAAGGATATTTCAAAGGCCCACACGATCGCCCATCGCCTGCGAGCGGGAACGGTTTGGATAAACTGTTACGATGCCCTTGACCCCGCTGCCCCGTTTGGCGGATTTAAACAATCGGGAATTGGCCGAGAACTTGGTGAGTATGGGCTACAGGAGTACACCGAAGTCAAGACCGTTACGGTCAAACTGTAAGCACCCAGTGTAAAACTTCATACCCGATCCACACCCTATTTCCTGAGTTCGACTATTCACCTGACGGCCTCTTCAAGCGCAGCGCTCTGGAGGAGCGCGCTATTAAACTGTGATTCTCTCGCCATCAAACTTTGTAAAAGTAAAGCCGTTAAAGGGTTCATTGAAAGTTCCTCTTTGATCTTTGAGAATGCTGATGGCAACGTCTTCACCTAATTTCAAAGAGGCTATGG
>JBAUTA010000676.1:0-5835 GCA_049581985.1 Kovacikia sp. | reverse complement strand
CCTGCTAACTGGTCAAACCGGATTCTCTGCTACTACGAGAACGCAACTAATCAGGTCCAACTGGCTCGCATCGCCAACATTCCTAACTGGCTCTACGAGCGCGTGGTATTTCCAGGGCAGCGACTTCTGTTTGAGGCAATCCCAGATGCCTTATTAGAGGTTCACATTTGTACAACTAGCATGACCCTTTTGGATGAAATTCCCTGTCCCCAGTTGCGTGTGAAGGAACCTGCAGACTCTTTAGCAAAGCTGGCAGCTCAAGAAGATTTCATTGATTTAGCGGAATGACATCACCCAATCCAACTCGGACGATTTGCCCCTACTGTGGCGTAGGCTGTGGCTTAGAAGTACTCCCACCAGCGCTTCCTGGCAAGGCGGTCAATCGGGATAAAGAAGGAACGCCAATCTGGCAAGTGCGGGGCGATCGCGCCCATCCCTCCAGTCAGGGTATGGTGTGCGTTAAGGGCGCGACGATCGCCGAATCGCTGCATAAGGATCGGCTGTTGTACCCCATGATGCGCGACTCGCTCCATGAATCGTTTCGCCGAGTCACCTGGAATGAAGCCCTGGAGCGAATCGTTAGCCAGATTCAAACCGTGCGCCAGACACAGGGGCCAGATGCCCTTTGTATGTACGGCTCCGGTCAGTTCAACACAGAGGACTACTATGTTGCCCAGAAGCTAATGAAGGGCTTTCTGGGTTCCAACAACTTTGATGCTAACTCGCGTCTATGCATGTCTTCAGCGGTTTCGGGCTATATCCAGAGCTTTGGTTCCGATGGTCCACCCTGCTGCTACGATGACCTGGATTTGACTGACTGTGCCTTCATCATTGGGGCCAACGCTGCCGAGTGCCATCCAATTATTTTCAACCGATTCCGCAAGCATCACAAGCAGAACAAGGCAGTTAAGCTGATCGTGGTCGATCCGCGTAAAACCCAAACAGCGGAAGTTGCTGATTTGCATCTGGCAATCAAACCGGGAACGGATATTGATTTGTTGAATGGTTTAGCTTACTTGCTGCTGTATCGGGGTTACCTGGACTCGGTCTTCGTCAGCAAACACACAAACCAATTCACCACTTTTTCAGAAATCATTGAGCATTACCCGCCTCAGGTGGTAGCTGAGCGCTGTGGCATTTCTGTTGAAGATTTGGAAACGGCTGCTCACTATTGGGGAGAGTCCCAACGGGTTCTATCCATGTGGTCGATGGGAATGAATCAGTCTAGCGAGGGCACTGCAAAGGTGACATCGCTGATCAACCTGCACCTGATGACCGGCCAGATCGGCAAACCGGGGGCGGGGCCTTTTTCCCTCACCGGGCAACCAAATGCCATGGGAGGGCGGGAAGCGGGAGGGCTGTCCCATTTGTTGCCAGGCTACCGCTCTGTCAAGAATCCCCAGCATCGCGCTGAGGTAGAGGAATTTTGGGGGTTGGAGCCGGGACAGATTTCCCCCAATCCGGGACGCACTGTCTGGGACATGATTACGGGTCTGGAGCAGGGAGAGGTCGGTTTATTGTGGATTGCGGCGACGAATCCCGTTGTCAGTTTGCCGGATGTGGGGCGGGTCAAGCGGGCACTCCTGCGATCGCCCTTTACGGTTTACCAAGAGTGCTACTATCCCACTGAAACCACTGCCTACGCCCATGTCCTGTTACCCGCTGCCCAATGGAGCGAAGCCCCTGGCACCATGACCAACTCAGAACGGCGGGTTACCCTTGGGTTGCAATTTCGCACCCCTCCCGGTGAGGCCCGGGCAGACTGGGTAATCTTCGCAGATGTGGGGCGACGTCTGGGATTCCTGAAGCCGTTTACCTATAACGGTGCGGCAGAAGTCCATGCAGAATTTGTTCAACTCACCCGCGATCGCCCCTGCGACATGACGGGCATTAGCCACGATCGCCTGCGTAATGAAGGCCCCCTGCAATGGCCCTGTCCCAAAGAGGAAGTTGAATCAGAAGGAACGCGGGATGGCAAAGGGCGGCTGCGGTATCCATCTTTTATGAGACAACTTGCCAAACCAGCGGTTTCCCGGTATGCCGCTAAACGCCTTTACACCAATCTTTGTTTTCCTACCCCCGATGGTCGCGCTAACTTTTTGGCCTATCACTCCCGGGGATTAGCAGAGCCACCTGACGATGAGTATCCCTATGTGCTGACAACGGGTCGCCTGTATGGACACTGGCATACCCAGACCCGCACGGGACGGATTGAGAAAATCAGGCAGATGTATAGCGGTCCTTTCCTGGAAATTCATCCCCGTGATGCAGAATCACTGGGCATCGAGGATGGTGAAATGATGGAGGTGCGATCGCGACGGGGATTTGCCCGATTGTCTGCCAGGGTAACGACTGCGATCGCCCCAGGTACAGTTTTTGTACCCATGCACTGGGGTGCCCTCTGGGCAAACCAGGCAGAAGCCAATGCCTTGACCCATCCTGAATCCTGTCCTACCTCGAAACAACCAGAACTCAAAGCCTGCGCAGTACAGCTACGTCCCGTTTTTCGAGAGTTAAATATTTCTGAAGAGCAATTGCAAAGCAAGCACTTTCAGAGTTTTTCTCCCTCCCTCCCACTTTAAGGATTTCGTAGCCAATTGACCTCATGCCAATTTCAACGGTAATCCTTACCCATGATTAATGCTGGGGATACTGGGGACTTTTTTTCCAGATCCGCTCCAACATTTGAATTTGGGCATTTAGTGTAAGGGTGCGATCGCGATCACGCCTTTCCTGCATCCAAACTGCAAACGCAACTCCCGCCGGTAGAACCAAGAACAGAAATGCTAACAGAACGTTTGAGATGAGCTCATCTTGAGTCGGACTAATTAAATAAGATGTTTGAGATGCGTTAACGGGTTTGGGCACAAGGTTCCCCCCAGGCGAGCTATTACCCAGAAAATTTTGCTCTCTGCTCAAGGTTTCTGGCTGCTTGACGGCCTCCAGCTTTGGCTGAGTTTTTAGATCTTGCCCAAAAGCAGCCTGGGGTGTCAAAAAAGCTCCCGACATGGCTACACAAACAGCCAACCACCCCGCAAAGCCAATTTTAATAGGAGATTGAATGTGATTTAAGCTCATTTTATGATCTCCATGCACAACTGGATAGAGAATTTTGTATCTATAGTCACATATTATCTAATTCCACCCATTCAAACTTAATTCCGCATCAAAATTTACTAAATTTTCTTTGCGCCACCTGGGATTCCTGCCCTTAATTCAAATGTCAGGAATCAATAACATCGCATCTCACTGGAACGACGGCCTCTTCTAAGGAGATTGGGTTACAGGGAATTTACGGATGCGATTGGGCTTGCTTGGAAGGAAGTGATTCAGGTGATCTGGATAGCAATATTTTCTTAACTTTCCATTTTTGGGAACACCGATCGAAAGCTGTAGTTAGGAATATTTTGTTAACATCTTTGGTCAGCCAATTGCTTAGAAATAGAAACGAAATACCTCTAATAAACTGTAGAGGCTGAGTATTTGGGCGCAAACCTCAGCGACGACCGACTGTACATCTGCCAAATCCCAAGCCCTTCTGCCACCCCAGGCCTAGAAACAACCCAATAAGTATGTAGGGGCTCAGCATTCGGGTAAAAACCCCAGCCATGACCGACCCACACCCGTCGAATGCTAAGCCCTTCCGGTCAAGAACTAAGCCCTAGCAGCCTGTCGGGGAGACTCTCCTCGTTCCCAGGATGCTCCTGGGAATGCCTGTCTGGAGGCTCTGCCTCTAGTCAGATGGAGGCAGAGCCTCCAGTTTTACGTTGCTAGGCAGAGCCTAGCAACGAGAACTTCGATTACTCCGACAGGCTGCTAGGGGTGTTATTTTCGTTGTTCTTTTTTCTCATAGACAAAGAACCGTTGGCATACCCCTGCTGTTTTGAAGTGATAGGAAGGCAGCAAAGACGCCACAATGGGAGGCAAAATAGAACCAGGAGAAAGATCTGTTTCATAAATGCTGAAGAGAACATAATCTCTTCGTCGGGTTCCCTGGGTAATAAGCCTTCTGACTTCAGACTGGTTTGACACCAATAGTGATTTGCACTGGGCGGATCCGATAAAGGGAACTTTTTTGCAGAGATTCTGCTCCGCATAGTCAACCAGCGTCTGAGTCGCAAACGTCTCGTAAGCCTCCTGGTCGGGGTTGTTAGTGATCATGACGCTGCCCAACCCTGCTAGCAGAAGAGCTCCAGCGATCGCAGTAATTTGCCAGGTTTTCATAGGCTCTCGTAGCAACTTCAAACGAATTGCAGAATCGCATCCGTTATAGGCTACCTGAAATTGATCCGGACTGCATCAAAGGACAGCCATCCAGATGGTAGCAATCACTGGATAAACCCGTAATCTAGATGTTATAATTTGAAACGCGATGGCGAGCGTAGCCAAGTGGTTAAGGCAGCGGATTGTGGTTCCGCCATTCGCGGGTTCAAGTCCCGTCGTTCGCCCTTATTTCTGTATAGGGTTCTATAGGTAGTGTTATAGACATGTGGGTCTTAGGATGAGATAGTAGAATTGAGTAGATGAGATGCCAGAGGAAAAAGATGCCCCAGGTGCTAGAGCCTGTACGTTGTCCAGCTTGCAACGAGACTCAGATTGTCAAGCATGGAAAATCAGCCGCAGGCAAACAACGCTACAAATGTTGTAATTCAGATTGCTCACGTCAAAGCTTCATTCTTAACTATACCTATCAAGGGTACTTGCCAACAGTGAAGCAACAGATTAGTGAGATGGCTGTGAATGGAAGCGGTATTCGAGACACTGCTCGTGTATTGAAGATTAGCCCAACGACGGTCATAGAAGAATTAAAAAAAAGAACGAGCATTAGTACAAGTGAATGAACCATTAATCAAAGCGTTGAAGCCAACTTCAGTCGCCATTGTTCAACGAGTGGAAGAGGCTGAACTGGACGAGATGTGGAGTTTTGTAGGTTCCAAAAAGTACCAACGATGGTTGTGGCACGCGATCGATCATAAAACGGGACAAATTTTAGCCTATGTTTTAGCAGACCACAAAGATGATGCGTTCAAACAATTGCAGAATTTGCTTGAGCCGTTTGGCATCCAACATTACTACAGTGATGGCTGGGGAGCCTATTTAAGACGTTTAGAACCATCCCAGCACACTGTTGGCAAACGGAACACTCAAAAAATTGAGCGGAAGCACTTGACGTTGCGAACGCGGATTAAGCGACTGGCACGCGAAACCATTTGCTTCTCCAAGTCCGTCAGAATGCACGACATTGTTTTGGGGTTATTCATTAATCGATTCGAGTTTGGTAGAGCAGTCTGAATTTGAGAACCACACGTCTAGAACATTACCCAGATACCCACATTCCATCCCGCTTCATCCTTTGAGGGTCAGTCGCCAGATGGGGATGTGCTGTCACCTTGTCACCACAAGGGGTAGGAATTGCACCTACACGGATATTGAGTTATCAAGGTTCATGGAACTTTCGTTCCTGTGGCTCCTTGCTGCTAATCCCCCAAACTATTGCTAGTATTGGTTTCTAGCAAACGAGTCGCACCCGTCCGCTTGCGGCGGGGTTCTTGATTTCTCCAAATCAGCATGTCCGTTTCCCCATAACCACAGGATCTGATGATGACAATCGCAGTAGACCTACTGACTCGTAAAGAAACCCACTTCCTACTCTGGCGACCCGGTGCAATAGATGTTCCTCCAACCCTCTTTATTGGTCTCAGCACAGATGCGAATGCAGTCACAACGAAGTTCAAGGAGGTTGCTCTCCGTCCCTCCGCTGCATTCCCAGAGTTATGGGAAATTGATGCGGCAAGTTGTGGATTAGAGGACGGTAAAGTTTATTTTTACTGGTTC
>JBAUTA010000675.1:0-4270 GCA_049581985.1 Kovacikia sp. | reverse complement strand
GCGTAGACTTCCGTAGTCGTCAGCCCAAATAGGAAAAAGTTTTCAGCCCCCACTTCTTCCCGGATCTCAATGTTAGCGCCGTCTAAGGTGCCGATCGTTAATGCCCCATTCATCGCAAACTTCATGTTGCCAGTGCCAGAGGCCTCTTTCCCTGCGGTCGAAATCTGTTCGGACAGGTCCGCTGCTGGATACACCCGTTGGGCAAACTTGACGTTGTAATCCTTCAAGAACACAACTTTGAGACGCCCACGCATGTCGGGATCGCGATTCACAATGTCTGCGATCGAATTGATCAACTTGATGATCAGTTTCGCCATGTAGTAGCCGGGAGCCGCTTTACCACCAAAAAGAAAAGTGCGGGGCGTAATGTCAAGGTCAGGATTTGCTTTTATCCGGTTATAGAGAGTAACGATGTACAGCGCATCTAGATGCTGCCGTTTGTATTCGTGAAACCGCTTGGCCTGGATGTCAAACAGGGAATTGGGATCGACTTCAACGTTGTAATTTGCCTGGATGTAGTTTGCCAGGTCTTGCTTAATGGCATGTTTGATTTGCCGCCACTCCTGACAAAACTCCGGGTCATTCACAAAAGCTTCCAGCTTCTTCAGCTCATCCAGATGTTTAATCCAGTTGTCGCCAATTTTGCGAGTAATCAGGTTGGTCAATCTGGGATTGCTGAGAACCATAAAGCGCCGGGGAGTCACGCCATTGGTTTTGTTATTAAACTTCTCGGGATACATCTCATAGAAGTCACGCAGAACATCCTGCTTAAGCAATTCGGTATGGAGTTCGGCAACCCCATTGATGGCGAAACTGCCCACACAGGCCAGATTTGCCATCCGAACATACCGTTCGCCACTTTCATCGACCAGAGACATGCGCCAGATTCTATCCGGCTCGTCGGGAAACTTGATCCGTACATCGTTCAGGAAGCGGCGGTTGATTTCGTAGATAATTTCCATGTGCCGCGGCAGCAGACTGCTAAACAGACTGATGGGCCAGCGTTCCAAGGCTTCTGGTAGCAGCGTATGGTTGGTGTAGGCGAAGGTTCGGGTGGTAATGTTCCAGGCATTATCCCATTCCATCCCATGTTCATCCATCAATAACCGCATCAGTTCCGCAATGGCGATCGACGGATGGGTGTCGTTTAGTTGAATCGAAAACTTTTCGTGGAATTTTTCCAGGGGCAAATTCTGGCCATCCAGAATGCGGATCATGTCTTGCAAGGAACAGGATACGAAAAAGGCTTGCTGCTCCAGACG
Source organism: Kovacikia sp. (assembly GCA_049581985.1). Lineage (GTDB taxonomy): Bacteria > Cyanobacteriota > Cyanobacteriia > Leptolyngbyales > Leptolyngbyaceae > Kovacikia. The sequence continues at coordinate 3,008 of JBAUTA010000675.1, read as the reverse complement.
CAACTGCTTGCCCTGAGACACATTGTCGTTTGGATAGAGAACTTTGGAGATATTTTCCGAGAACACCTTCTGCTGAACTGCGCCAGCGTAGTCTCCGGAGTTAAAAGCATCAAAGTCAAAGGATTCGGGAGCCTCTGCCGCCCATAGCCGCAGCGTATTGCAGGTGTTGACCTTGTAGCCTGAGATCGGGGTATCGTAGGGAATTCCCCGCACAACCTTAAAGGGAACCCAGCGCACCCGGTAGTGATCGTGTTCATCCAGATAGGTTTCGGTGTGGCCCCCAAATTTCACTTCCACGGCCCATTCTGGACGGGCCACATCCCAGGGATTGCCAAACCGCAACCATTTGTCCGTAATTTCGACCTGCCAACCGTCCCGGATATCCTGATCAAAAATGCCAAACTCATAGCGAATCCCGTAGCCGATCGCCGGAATTTCCACCGTTGCCAGCGAGTCAAGGTAGCAGGCAGCTAATCGGCCCAAACCGCCATTGCCCAGTCCGGGTTCCTCTTCCTGCTCCAGCAATTCTTCCAGGTTTAGCCCCAGTTCTTCGATCGCCTGGTTTACCTGATCATAAATGCCCAGGTTAATCAAATTATTGCCCAGGTGCGGTCCCATCAGAAATTCCGCAGACATGTAGCAAACCGTACGCGACCCCGTTTTGGTATAGATTTCAGCCGTATTCAGCCAGCGATGGAAGAGGCGATCTCGCACCGTATAGGCGAGTGCCATGTAGTAGTCATTCAGGGAAGCAATCGTCGGAAATTTGCCTTGAATGTAGAACAAATTATCCAGAAAAGCCCGTTTGAGCGTTTCGATACTTAACCCTGTGCGGTCATCCTCCACCTGCACGGTAGGGCACTCAAGGGGAATATTCGATGCAGTTTGCATAAATGGGTTCCTTTTGGGGTCTAGGAAGCTTACACAACGAGGGGAGCGCTTAAGGAACGTCTGACAACCGAACAGACAATCCTGAGAAAGGGCAATTACACGATAAAGGCATTCACAAACGTTATCCGGTTAATTAATGTGAACTTTAGACTCAAAATTATTGAAATGAAGAATTCCATCAAGGGAGGTTACCACTCAAAAGCCCCCGGCTATTGTCTCACTGGCTACTGAAGCCTAAGACCTTTTGCAGCAAAGCATCCCGGTCAGCCTGCAATCCCCGATCTAGATCCGGCGCGTAAAAAAATGAGGGGAAGAGTTGATTAGAAAAGTAGGTTGTCATGGGTACATTGTCGATCGTCGTCAAAAAATCGATCGGAGCCGGCCCCTCCGTATGACGACTCAAAACGCCAAAACCAAGCCGTTCCCGTCGGGATGGGCTGCCAGGTGCATTTTGCTTTAACCATTGATCGAACGTCGTTGAGCGGGTCATGGTTTCCACTAGTTGTTGCAACATCTCCGGGGCTGGAACTGAACGAGTTGCTACAATCCAGGCTTGTTGCAGCAAATTTTGTCGGTTCGCAGGATCTAACCAGGCGGCGATCGCCAGCGGTCCGCCTGTTGTCGCCTGTAGGGTCGCTGTTGCAGTAGTCATCTGCTCTAGTTGGGACTTTATCTCCTTGCCCTCTGCCAGTTCCAACACTAATTGACTCAAGCGAGTTCCCTGCCCATCCAAATCAGCGTGAGCTGCCTGCCAGTCTCCCACCCACCAGCGCAGTCCCCCTCGACTCTGATGCAGTTGGGTTGATAGCGGCTCGACAGTTTGAGCCTTTTCCAAAAGTGTGGTGTAGCGAGCCTCCATCTGACGGGTCACCTGCCCATAAAGGGGTTGCAGATCCGGCAATTTCCAGACCGGACTGGTAATCAAAATTGGATCGCGGAGCACTTCCAGGGTCATGGCTTCAACTGCCAGGTCAGTTTTTTTCTCTGCCAGCAGGCTCAAGCCCAAACCATAGAAGACTCCCCGTTTTGCCGGAACCAATTGAGCCGATCGGGCAAAGGACTGACTGGCGGCCTTGGGATCCCGGTTCAACAATAACCAGGCAAGATTGCTATGCCCAAACTCCTGATTAGGAGACGCTTGAATTCCCCGCTTGAGCCAGAGCACTCCCCCTTCAACCAGGGTTTGCTGCTGTTTCGGATCAGTCGTCTGGAGACTTAGATTCCCCGCATTCCAGCCCAACTGATAGGAGTAATACGGTTCCCATGACGCCAACTCATAGGACTGCCGCAAGCGCTGAATAAATGTGCTGAAATCATTTCGGCTGAGGGCGGCAAACCCCTGGCTAGAGGACAGCCAGGCCCGGTGAATTGGGACCAGCCAGATCACCACGGCGAGGAGAATACCCACTCCCAGCAGCGGCAGAAAGGGATGGGGAAGGGAGAATCGAGGGGAGGTGAGGTTGAATGTTGAATGTTGAATTTTGGCTGGGGAACTCTCCGCGTCTCCGCCTCCACCCCTCTCCGCCTCCACGCCCGCCGTCAGCTCTGCCCCCTGCTCCCGAAACGTCACCGCCAGAATTGCCAGATAAATCACGATCGTCCCGCTGATGCAAAGGTTGTCCAACTGGTAGTCAGTCAGGCTAAAAACAACGTATGCCAGCAGGGCGCTGAGAATACAACCGATCAGGGTTGGTGAGGTGCGTGAACTGGAATCGGTGGAGCGCAGCCAACGGAGACTCAGAACGGTAAGGAGGCCGATCGCCCCCACCCCCACGACCACCGCCCACAGGCCCAATTCTGCCCATAGTTGGGCTGGAGTACTGTGTAACTGAAACTGAAGCTCTGCCTCCCGCCCTGCCCATGCCGGTCGATACTGCTGAAATAGGGGCAGCACGCCCCCCGGTCCCATCCCTGATAGCAGATGGCTCAACCCCATTCGCCAGCCTGTTGTAATTGTGATTAGCCGATACGCCAGTTCGCCCCCACCTTGACCGCTAAAAATACCTGAAATCAGCATCCGCAATCGGTTGTTTGCCAGCACCAAAATAACAAGAATGACGACTCCAGCTAGCCCGATACTGCCGATCCAGCGACGAGGCAAGGGGCTGTGCCAGAGC
>JBAUTA010000674.1:0-7553 GCA_049581985.1 Kovacikia sp. | reverse complement strand
GTGTTTCAATCGTTTGAAACAGTATCGTCGGATTGCGACTCGCTACGAGAAAAAGGCTGAAAACTACCTCGCCATGCTGACTCTAGCCTCGATCATGATGTGGCTATAGTTTTAAAACAGACCCTAGCCCTCTAATCCCAAAAGCCAACTAACCCTCACCCACTTTCAATCGTTATATTCAAAACTGGATCTTCAGAACTGGATCTTCAGTTCTGGGAGCCCACAATCCGGTTGTTGCGTCGGAGAAAGGATTTAACCGCCTCCACACGAGTCGCCAGGCCACTGCCGTCCCGTAGCAGTCCTTTATTCACGCCAATCATCTCTGCTTGAGAATTGAGCAACGGTCCACCGGAATTTCCCGGTTCCAGCAAGCCAGGGCTGGTTTGGATGCTGCCGTGGGAGGTAATTCGTGTAAAAGTACCCGTAGTGAAGGTTCCCGCCTGTCCGGCAGGGCTACCGATCGCGTAAACTCGCTGTCCTGGCTGCACATTGACCGTATTCGCCATTTGTACGATCGGGAATCGCTCCTTAGTATCAAGTTGAACCAATGCCAGATCAAACTGAAGATCAAGGGCAGTCACCCAACCAGGATAGATTCTACCGTTCGCAGTCTTAACCTCTAACTGTGGAGAACTCCACACCACATGTTTGTTAGTTAAAACTAAGCCAGCAGAACCGAGAATAATCCCTGAGCCAATTTCTCTACCACTATAGATTGTGACCACTGCGGGGTTCGTTTTCTGAAAAACCTCATTCGCTATCTGCTGTTCGCTTTTCGGGGCACTCGTTTTTTGGCTGATCAATTGCGACTGGTTTTCACCTAACCCTTGAGGCTGATTTTGACCCACCAATTGCGTCAAAACCCTGGTAGATGCCCTCAGGGCTGGGGCAGTCAAAACTAATCCAAAGCAAGCAATGCATAGCAGCCAATATCGGAGTTTCATAATCAGAAAAATGATGTAAATTAGCTGGAGCGTTGGCGTCACCTGTGCAATCGTGCCTTTCGCCTATTAACTCTGGTTAAACCCAACACAGATTTACAGTAACGATGCTATTGAAACACAAGACAGCAATATTGACCTTAAGTATTGGGCTTAGTTTAGGATTTGGCTTGGGTAGCTGCTCTTCTATCCCACTCCTGGAGAAATTTTCCTCTCCCAGCCCTTCTGCTTCTCCCAGCCCTTCTGCTTCTCCAGCGGCTTCTGCCTCTCCCAGCCCTTCTGCTTCTCCAGCGGCTTCTGCCTCTCCCAGCAATTCTCCGTCCCCGGCGGCTTCCGCTCAGCCAGCTAAACCCGCCTCCAAGATTCCCCTGACGGTGCAAAAACTAAAAAACACGGAATATTTTCTTTTGGCAGAAGGACCGATCAAACTGACTAACGGCAAATACCAGGACAAAAAGAAAAGAACCTTTACCTTAGGAGATGTCGTTGCCTACGGTGATTTGAATAAGGACGGGATCAAAGATGCCGTTGCTCCCCTGATTCTGACGATCGATGGTAGAAATTTCACCTATCTGGTTGGCGTCTTAAACGAAAAAGGGAACCCCAAAAATGCATCCGCTGAATTTCTGGGTGAGAAAGTCAAAGTAAAAACCCTTTCTGCCAATGCTGGCAAAATTACGGTCAAGCTGGATAAATACGCTCCCGGTGATCCAGACTGCTGCCCCAGTCAAACAATTAATCGAACCTATCTTTATAAACCATTTAAACAAACCCAGACAGACAAAAAAGATAGCAAGTCAACGAAAGATAGCAAGTCAACGAAAGATAGTCAACCGAAAAAAGATACCAAATCAACTCCAGAAACTAAATCGAGCCCAGCTAGTATTCCCTCCCCCACTCCAACCGTCTCTCCATAAGCTCCCCACCCCAGCGCCCACTTTCTAGCCAGAGGTATAGCTATCGCCAGGTTGATTAGGACAGAGGATTAAAGGGGAAGTGGGGGCGTTGCCCCCAGCCAGGGGTTTCACCCCTGCACCCCGTCCTAACTAATAGGGCTACGGCTATAAATCGCAGTGGGCAACTTATAAGGAAGCAGTGACAGGTTGTGTCTGCCACTGCTTTAGCGGAGATGAAAAATGCAAAATGGGGCTTTAGTACAAATAATTTGTTGCTACCCAGGCACCATCATCCGCTCGCTGCCAAGCGTAGCCATCTCTATAAATGACACCCCCATAGGTGCCAACATACGAGCCTTCATTTGCGCCACCGACAACAAAGTAATCCAACCCTGGACCAGATCGGACATTGAGGCCGACGCGGTAACGGGTTTCTACGACTCCACCATCGCCGCCGTAAGACACTGGATAGTAACTTTCATCGTATCCGTGCCCACCACGGTGGTCGTCATGATAACCATATCCACCGTGATAGCCGTATCCACCGCAGCCACCCCCGCAGCTACTATCCTTATAAGCAACGGGATAATAACTTTCGGTTGTATAATCTGCAGCAGCCCAACCGCCGGTATAAAGGGGAGTCCAGGTATAACCATCGTTATAGATGACCGATTCGTAGTCCTGCTCCAGGTAAGCTCCATCGGGAGCCCCGCCAATCACCCAGTAACCAACCCCTGGACCGCTGCGAATATTCAGTCCGATGCCGGAGTATGTATCAACAAACCCAACCGGACGATAGTTTTCATCCAAGCCAAGAGCTTTTGCTGTTTCCGCTCCAACGACACCGTCAATTTCTTGCAACCCCTGACGAATCTGGAAGTCCATAACCGCCGATCGGGTTTTAGCACCAAACTGCCCGTCAGCTTCGATCCCAAGGGCTTTTTGAATTGCCTGAACGTTGTCACCAGAACTGCCAGAAGTCACTGGAGCAGTTGCTGCCATGGCCTGATTAGAGGGACCACCTAAAACGGATACTGCGATCGCAGCCCCCGCAAGACCCATTAAGGTAGCATTGGGAACTTTTAGATCCAGGCTTTCCAGAACTTTTAAATCTAAATCTGGAGTCGGATCCTCATAGCTGACAGCCGTGTGAATAAAGGCTAGTGATTCCATAATTTCCTCGCTTCATCCGTAATCAATCCGCACTTGTATTGGTAATCTTGCCTGCTTTTTTTGAATGGCAGCGAAGCCTTCAAACTATAGCTGTCGCCAGTTTGGTTAGGACAGAGGATGAAGGGAGGAGGGGGGGCGATGCCCCCAGCCAGGGGTTCCACCCCTACACCCTGTCCTAACCAGCATGACTACGGCTATATTTGCTTTGGCAAGCCAATATTAGAAGAGACAACAAAGATAAGCGGTAGCACACCGCTTATCTTTGCGTTATCTTTGCGTGTTGAAACCCTTAAAGTTTCAGCAGGACTCTAACTTGTTCAGACCTTAGTTGCAGCCGCAACCGCAATCGCTGCTGTAGTAGTAGGCAACAGGATAGTAGTCTTCACAACCACCGTAGCAGCCGCCACGATGGTGCTTGTAACGACCGTAGGAGACGGGATAGTAGTCTTCTCGGCCACAACTGTCATAGCCGCAACCACCGTGGTAGGAGACGGGGTGGTAGTCATCCTCTTCACCACAGCTATCGTAGCCACAGCCACCATGGTCGTAGGAGACAGGATAGTAGTCATCGTGTCCACCACAGCCATGGTCATAACCGCCGCAGTCGTCGCCATAACCACCGTAGCCATAACCACCGTAAGAAACGGGATAGTAGCCTTCTTCGGTGTAGTCAGCAGCAACCCAGCCGCCAGTGTAGAGAGGTGTCCAGGCATAGCCATCGTTATAGATGACTGTTTCATAATCCTGTTCGAGGTATGCTCCATCGGGCGCACCCCCAACAACCCAGTAACCAACACCGGGACCGCTGCGGATATTGAGCCCACAACCAGAGCAGGTTTCAACGAACCCAACTGGACGGTAGTTTTCGTCTAGACCCAGCGCTTTTGCTGTTTCCTTGCCAACAACTCCGTCAATTTCCTTAAGACCTTGACGAATTTGGTAGTCCATCACAGCGGCTTGGGTTTTAGTCCCAAACTGCCCATCGGCTTGAATACCAAGGGCTTTTTGAACTGCTTGAACGGTTTCACCAGAGCTACCGGGAGCAACGGGAGCAGTTGCTGCCATTGCTTTACCAGAAGTTCCGCCCAAGACAGATGCAGCGACAGCAGCACCTGCAAGACCCATCAACGCGACATTAGAAACTTTCAGATCCAGGTTTTCCAGAACCTTTAGCTCCATATCCGGATTGAGGTCTTCATAGCTGACAGCCGCATGAATAAAGGCTAGCGATTCCATAGTTTCCTCACTTGTTACATCCGCACTTACTCAACCTTATGGAAACCTGAGACAACGGCTTAATAGAGCCACTGCCTGCATCCATAAGAACCTTGCAACCTTGTAGAGTGAACTACTAACTTTTCATTTCAAGATTCGGCTCAATAGAAATGGCGTGAGTAAGAGTTATTGCCAACAGTGGAAAAGCATTTAAGAAACTGACAGTTTCGCTCCATCTGAAGGACATCCGAAACATTTAGAGTGAGCCAATAAAATCCAAAAAATGAAAAACCGTTTCATAACACTAGCATGTAGAAAGTATTTTGAAAACCTTTAGAAAGAATTTATTACATTTTTTTGCTTTCCACCGATCGGGCCTCCCGCCATTTTGCTTAAGCCCAGGGAGAAAAGCCGAGCAGATTTAAATCGCATGCCAAAAATTATATCCCGAAGAGAAAAACCCATTCCCTGTTTTTTAAAAAAGGAAGTTAACCGATAATTATAGTTTTTGTACTCACAGATAAATACAAATTTATCAGATTCGATTTAATCGTGTCTTAACCGGGGAGAAATAATTCTTGCCTGGAGATATTATCGGCAACGTAGAACGCTGAATGACCTTGTAGCGGATTGGTTGACGAAAATTTGTGCGGCCCTATTTTAGACGCTCTCTTTCGCTCAAAGGCTCCTTTGAGATCCCGCTTTCCCCACCTCTGGCAGCTTTATAAAACTGCCAGGATATCAGCTATCAAGTCGCTTCAAAATTTAATTTGACAAATTTAAATCCGATTTACCCCATCTTGCTCGCTTAGGAGAAACAAGAAATCACATAGAGATCGGATGAGGGAAAAACCTAAATAGCCGATCGCAATAGGATTGGTGAGATTGCAGGATGATGGATATTTTCCCGATCGGGCAGCAACGTTCCGATCCCCACCAGCAAAAACCAAGAAGGCTAGGGTGATGTCTCGATTTCCCATCTGCAACCCTTACACCGGATTGGGGCAACGGAAAAGATAAGCGGAAAATTCTAGCCCAATAAAACCAATCTCGCTTTTCCTTATTAAAGAAAAGCGAGCCATTTCAATTCCCTGAGAAAGTGCCATTCTTTTTAGTACGTTCGGACCATTTATTGATTGATCTCGCTGATACGGCGATCGCAGTTCAAATAAAGCGCAAATACCTTTTTTTCAGGTATAAACTCGGGTTCAGCTTTCTCATTCTGCGACTTAGTTTAAGACTGCCATCACTAAGGGGATGGGGGCAGAATCCTCGTTGCTAAGCTTTAAATTCCGAAATCTCCCAACCGTATCGGGGCTTTTTGTGCTGTATCAAAAGGGACGGGATTGAACTGTTTCGGATGCCGAATTTTAGATTTCGGATTCTACAACTACTGCTATCCCAGTAGTTTTAAAGGTATTGGCGATCGCCGGAGGTGCTGACGATGCCCGTAGTTTCCTTGCCTCCTTAGCAGTCCTAAATCAGTGGTGAGTTTGAGAGGCTTTGTGAGCATAGATTCTAGGGGAATCCATGCTCACAATTCAAATCGGATCGCTATAGCTTGGGATTCTCTATTTTCTGGCAAACCTGGAAAAAGGAAAATTGTTGCAATTGACCGTGTTAGGTCAGGCAGATTCTTCTAAACTGCGTATGATCTATCGTCATTTTTTCTCTTGAACCATGTCTATTGAAAGTGAATATATTGAACAAGTCGGAGCGACCAGAGTTCGGGTCCTCAGTGAAGCACTGCCCTACATCCAGCAGCTTTCTGGAAAAACTGTTGTCGTCAAATACGGGGGTGCTGCCATGAAAGATGGCAGTTTGAAGGATAAGGTAATCCGCGATGTGGTCTTGATGTCATGCGTAGGAATCCGCCCGGTGGTGGTGCATGGAGGGGGACCAGAGATTAATATGTGGCTCGATAAGCTCGGCATTGAGCCCCAGTTTAAGAATGGTCTGCGCGTGACCGATGCTGACACCATGGATGTAGTAGAAATGGTATTGGTCGGTCGGGTAAACAAGGAACTGGTTGCCTTGATTAATCAGGCAGGAGGCTCTGCGGTCGGTCTCTGCGGCGTGGATGCCAATCTGATCAAAGCCCGTCCAGCAGACCAGGAAGGGATTGGCTTTGTCGGGGAAGTCACTAGTGTTGACACTAAGATTCTGGAGTCTTTGGTCGAGAGTGGCTATATTCCGGTGGTTTCAAGCGTGGCAACAGATAGCACCGGGCAAGCCTACAACATCAATGCCGATACGGTGGCAGGAGAGTTGGCCGCAGCCCTGGGTGCGGAAAAACTGATCCTGCTGACGGACACCGCTGGAATTTTGAGAGATTATAAGGATCTGTCTACGCTGATTCCCAAGCTGGATATCCAGGAAGCCCGTAAGCTAATTGACAGCGGGATAGTTTCTGGCGGCATGATCCCCAAGGTGACTTGCTGTGTCCGATCGCTCGCTCAGGGCGTCCGGGGTGCCCATATTCTTGATGGTCGCATTCCCCATGCATTGCTGCTAGAAGTCTTTACCGACCAGGGGATTGGTTCGATGATTGTCGGGTCAGGGCTTTTAGTTTGAGGAACCAGCGGTCTGTCAAGACTGTTTTGCAGGGTTGAAAACCCTCAAAGCATCCTAAAAATGGGTTTTGTGGATTTGAGTCACCCCTCAAATCGATCCTGACGGACTACTGGGAAGATAGGGAGAGGGGAAAGGGGGAAAGGCAGGGAGATTCGCTTTAACTCCGCTTGGTGGACAAGCAAACATGAACCATTCCTTAACGCTCCTGAGAGGACTCCAAAGAACGATTGATCCGGTCATGCTGAACAAAGCGCCAGCGTCGTCGTGCAGCAGCCCGATTCATCCGTCAACCTGGAGATGTTTCACCTGCCTGCGTTCCGTTCAGAATACCCCTGGATTATTGATTTCTTTGCCCTCTCTGATGCCTCAAGCCAGGAGCCCATATCCCTTTCAGATAGCAATTGCAGCTTTTCAATCCCTATTTCTTAATTCATTTGCATTTGCAAGAGGTATTTTGAGCGCAGTTGGGTACTCTGGAAAGTGGCAGGGATTTTGCATCTGCTCTTGTTATCCAGGGATTTGCGATGGTTAATTATTCTGAGAAAACAGTGGCGATCGCTGAGCAGGCGAAAGCTCGCGAGGATAAACTTCCTCTCTTAAATCAGTCTTGCCGCTCCCGGTTTTTCTTTCAGCCGCAACCGACTAAACGAGTTTGTCTCTTCTTTCATGGCTTCACGGCAGGGCCTTACCAGTTTGTGCCCATGGGAGAGGCTTTTTTCAGGGCTGGCTACAATGTTTTGGTGCCACTCCTGCC
>JBAUTA010000673.1:0-5010 GCA_049581985.1 Kovacikia sp. | reverse complement strand
TTACGACATTGATTTAATCCGTGATCCTGAGAGTATGTTTTAAGGGTCAAATTTCTGCTTCTGACGGTTTGAAGGTAGACCGATTGAGGAAGTGATCCACATCGAGCACGGCGACTTTCCCAGGTGGTTTCGCAGGGCGTTGGAAAGCAGAGATGAACAGAGCCACAGCCAATACTACCCCGACCAAACGGTGCAGTCGATCGCAGGCGAAGAGAAATCCATTAACCTATCGATTGATGCCATTCTCGATGTCAGCGATCGTGGGCAAGTATCTGGTGTGCTGGTGGTTATGGAAAAGTGCTCAACGCCTTACGGCATCAAAGGTTTGGGAACATAGCGAAGCGCCTCCACCAAACAATCCTCCCCCACGTGCTCAACGCCTTACGGCATCAAAGGTTTGGGAACGGCCCCTGCCAGAACCCCCAGTACGCAAGCGTTCCTGGACGATTTTGCAAGGATCTGTGATTTGATTCACTTCAGCTCCCTCGAAATTCCCTTTCATCATTATCAACTATCCAACACAAGCTTGAAAAGCCCATAGAGAAAAGGCTTTAACTTTTGCAAGCATCTTTATCGCGACTCCAATCCCTCAAAACCAGTCTGGGTAGTAGCTAGCGGGCTTGAGTAGGCTAAACAACTGTACACAGACGCAGATCCTTGCATCAGAAAATTCGGTGTCGTTCTTGCTCCACTGTCCATGTCTCCGGACGATTGCAAGCCTGAATTCTCTCTACACAGCGATCGCACACCCCAACAATCAAACAGACCACCCTCACCCATCCACTCTTTCTCTAGCAGCCGAACCTCCAACTCAATCAGGCGACGGTAGGTCAGTGAATAACCCAAAACAGGATGCTTCCAGCTTTCTTCCTTCCGCCGTTCGTATAGACCAATGAACTTACGCCGCCCGCTATCACTCAGCCACACCTGATCACCCCGCACATCAAAGTCTTCCTTCCCATCCCACTGTCCCCGGTTGATGGAACCCATCACCGCCAGGTCCACAACAGGCACGCGGAAGATCTCCATCAAATCAAGGGCTAACGGGGGAGCCTGGGTGCGAGGCTGATGGTAGAAACCAAGGGCAGGTTCCAAGCCAACCACCAGAATGGCATTCATCACATCCTTAAGCAGCAGCGCGTAGCCAAAGCTTAGGAGAGCATTAAACCGATCCTTCGGCGGACGACGGTTGCGCCCCGAAAACTGAAATTCAGGCGCAGATCCTTCCGAGAGCAACTGGGGCAGTGCGCCAAAATAGAGAGCTGCCAGATTGCCTTCCAAGCCCAACAGTGAAGCGAGTGACTCTGCTTGGGGCACCTGCTTCAAGATCCGCTGCATCTGGTCAATGGCTTTTTCTAAAGAATCACCTGCCGCTCATCATCTTCAGGAAAGAGCCGTATCGTTGGGCGATCGGGGTCTTGGGTCAGACGAGTTTCTTCCGGCAAACACACAGGAGCCGATGCGTCCTTCTGGAACGATGATGCCTAACTTGACTTCAATCAGGCAGGCATAGGCAAGAATTTGTAGGCGATCGCTCTCTCAGGCTTGCGGTCGATTCTCCTTGTCCCGGTAACAGCGCCCTCGTTTGTGCTCATAGGGAATGGTTTGCCCGTTGCGGGTTCGCAAGGCATCCACTTTACCCCGGAGCCCTAATTCATCGCTTTCGAGGGTAAGTTCCTGCCACTCCTCGCCGTCATCTTTCTCCAGTTCAACGTGCAATCGTCGTCCAGCAAAGACAGCCGCATCCTGGGTGTAAAGTTCTTCCACTTCTTCCAGGTAAAAAAGTCTGGGACAGTAAGCCAGCGCGGGTGATATATCATTCGCTAAAGGGAACGGTCTGGAGATTCCCTAATACCAGAGTCAACAGATATACGGCATTTTGAGGGCAGAATACGTCTGTACCTCTGTGTTTTACGGGACGACACCGCCAGTAGTACAAATCTGACCGGGTTATCAGCGTGATGCTTTTAGCAATTACTCCAGCCTTAAGCTGGCAAACTCGTCTGGGGAAAGATTTCCTGGGGCATTAGGTTCAGATCCGGGAGAAGTGGATCAGCGATCGCGGTCTTGTCTCGGTAAGTTTTCGGCAGTGATTCAGGCAGGAAGGCGGTGATACTCTTCGCCTGAGAATCGAGTACCCAAACTCGCAGAACCCCTGCGGCTAAGTAGTCCGTGGCTTTCTCGGTCATCTCACCAAAGGTTTGACCAGGAGAAATGATCTCGATAACCAGTTCTGGTGGCACTGGGCAAGCTTCGTCTGCCATCCAGCTAGCAGGCAGGCGTTCATAAGAGATGTAGAGCAAATCAGGAACAGGCACCCAGTCTTTGCCATTTCGCTTCAAGGTCACTGCCCACTCTGGTTCTACCCTTCCTCGTCCCTGGCTCCACGGGTCTAGCAAGAACAACAGTTTCTTCTGGGCACTGGAATGGAAGAATTTGGGTGACATTTTAGGAATTGCCTGACCATCGATTAGCTCATAGGCAGTATCACTTTCGGGCAACGCCAGAAATTCGGCTAGGGTTAAAGGCTGGGTGGGTGACTGAACCATAAGCGGTGGTCTGCTTTAAGTGAGACTGAATCATTAGTGTAAAAAGAAATGCGTGAAGCGTTAAGAAACCGTTCCAGCCGCAAGGATCTGCTCAACGGTGAGGGTCAGATCTGGCAAAGTGGGGGAAGCGATCGGTTGATTGCCGACAAACACGGTTTCCTCATACAGCCCCTCTTCCCACAGCAAAATCGTCACTTTTGCTTCTAGCGGATCAACAATCCAATACTCGGGTACTTCCAGTGCGGCATATTCAGAACGCTTGTAACGGTAGTCGCGCTTGATCGAATCAGGGCTGACGACTTCCACAATCAACAATGGAGCTGTTTGAAATACTGCCGATTGTCCCAGCAGTTCCTTTGCCTGTGCTTTCGTCACAATGCACAGGTCGGTCAATCTGGACTTGTTATACCCAGTTCTGACCCCGGTTTCGCGAAAGGTTAAGCAGGGTAGGGAGAGCCGTTCGATCTCCCCATCCAACTGCTGTTCTAGAAATTTGGTGATGAGGAAATGTTCAATGGTTGGCGGGTTCATCAGCACAAGCGAACCATCAATGAGTTCGTAATGGTTATCCGTACCGTCGTCATAAACGAGGTATTCCTCAAAGGTAAGACGTTGAATGGCGGTGTTGATCATTGTGGGAAGGGGGGGACTGAGGGGAGGGGAGATTAATCTTGAAAAATGGGTTGCAGGTTCAACATAAATCCTGGCAATACGTCTTCTCCTGATAGTGGGGTTGAAAAGGGCACCGTTTCGATGGCTTGACCGGAGCGATAAATTTCTACCGTTTTTGTTTTGGGATTGATCAGCCAGCCTAACCGACAGCCATTTTCAATGTATTCCCGCATCTTTGTCTGGATATCGTCAAGGGTATCTGTCTCCGATACAAGCTCAATCACAAAATCGGGGCAGATGGGTGCAAAACCTTTCTGTTGCTCTGGAGTCAGGGCATTCCAGCGATCGCTGGCAACCCAGGCCACATCGGGCGATCGAATGGCGCTGTTGGGCAGACGAAATCCGGTTGAGGAGTCGAAGGCTTTACCTGCACCAGATTGACGGTTCCAGTTGCCAAAATCGACCCCAAGTTCAAAATTGTAGTGGCCACCTTCACTGCCCGTCGGTGCCATGATAATCAGTTCTCCGGTTGCGGTACGCTCCAATCGCAGGTCGGGGTTGGCTTTGACGAACTGCAAAAACTGCTCATCGGTGACGCGCAATTGACGCGGTAGATTGATGGGAATGGCAGTAACCATAGGCGGAACGGAAGCTGATCAGCGTAGCTTCATTTTAGTCTGAATCCAGAAGGGGTAAGGGGGTTTGGGTAGAAAGCGCGATCGGAGTTTGAAGGAAAAACGCCTGACGGCATCTGAGGTTCGCGATCGTCCTTTGCAATTTTCAGTATTCAGTTTTCAAGGTTCAGAAGCTACTACTAATCTGGGATTTATTAATTCCAGCGCCGATCGCCCCCTCCCCTTCCCCCATTCCTGACTGAATTCAAGGGGCGCAGAGTTGGCGATCGAGCAGGCAACTCAGAGCACTATTTGCATCCTAGGGGAACCACCCGGCAAAATCCTTTCCACTTTCAGCATATTCACAAATTCTTTACTGATAGGAATAACTGGTTTATTAATAGTGACTCTTCCAGACGGATTCTGTAAGGAGGGAGGTGGGGCCTAGGGTAAGCCCAACAGCTTTTCTGGTTGAAGTAAACTTGACTCCGGATTGGAAATCGACTCTATACTGGGTTCAGCTTTCAGACTCAGGAGGATAGTCGAATGAATCTTCATTTAGCCTTAAAGTTAATGACGATTCCAACATTGATGGGTTCAGTACTGACGCTGGGAATCCTGACGGAAAAGGCAACTGCGGTTGGCATAAGCGATGCACCGACGTTAGTTAACAGCCAGGTCGCTTGTGAGTTACCTTCTAACCGCGAGCTTCAATTATCAAGCTTGGGGCACCCAATCCAAGCTGTTAAGTTTGCTAGCGCAGACACCAGCCCCAGAGAGACTGAGCTCCTTAATTTCAGTGAAGCAGAGAGCGATGCCGCAGCTATTTTGTTTGGCTGTGATTGCCCTGCCTGTCTTAACTCTCTACGCCAATTGCGAAAGCAGCCCTTATTCAACAATGGAAATGGCAGGGGGCATTGCTGGACATCTTTGCAGCGCCGTGTATCGCCCCAAAAGGTGCAAGAAGTCCTTCAGGATTTAGAGGCAAGGGAAGCTGAAACAGCGCCTTAAGTCGTCAGGTCACCGTTGACCTATAGGGATTCTCACTGGGGTGAGGTACGGGGTGTGGGGTGGAACCCCCACGCAGGGGGCAGCGCCCCCTGCACCCCTGTACTCCATTGATATGAAAACCGCTATATATCCCTGCATAACCAGTTCTGATGGAAAGGCTATGTGATGGAAAGCAGCTTCGATAGGAAGATGACAGGCGAGGTCAAATTACGGGAGTCGTGTAC
>JBAUTA010000672.1:0-4006 GCA_049581985.1 Kovacikia sp. | reverse complement strand
CTTTTCTCTTGGCTTTTTCTACCCTGTCGAACTCACGTTAAATTGGTATAAGGTAGAGAGCAGATCTTTAGGGAGTAGATCTCTAACGTCTTCAAGACGTTAGAGATCTCAAGGGTTTTACTGCGCCACTTGAAATAGCTACGCTGCGGTCAGTTGCAGCTCAGGGAACATGGGTGAAACAATGCCCTCATTCGCCTGGAACCGTTCGACTTCACCATAACTGCCATTCTGCAATTGCAGGACCGTCATTGTTTGTGTCTCTGGATTAACCAGCCAGTATTCTGGAAGGTCCCGTGCCGAGTGCTGATCGCGCTTGTGGATCAGAGCTCGATCGCGATTCTGCTTACCGGGACTCAAGAATTCTACCACCAGTTGCGGCGGCGGCATATCCAGGATGATGTCAACCGTTTTTGGGTCAGCGGAATGTGTTCGGGTTGCAGAATCACCTGATCAGGATAGCGATTGGCACTGTCACCCGATCGCCGCACTGGCACCTGCAATTCCAGACTGTGAATCACGATGAGTTAGAGCGGAACCTGACCACTATTAGCGATCGCAAACATCAAATAACGGGCAAACCAATTATTCAACCCTGATTCTGGTGGCACTTCCACTAACTTCCCATCAACCAACTCAAACCGCTCCTCCAGGCAGTTTTCAGGGGCATCACTCCATGCCAGATGCGCTTCAAAGCTGGCAAATTTTACCCTGGCTTGAGTCATCTTCCCACCTCATCAGACGCTCCGTGATCGCACCATTTTGACCCAGCTTAAGCGAATTCACTACGAGGACATCGCAACGAGCCATAAGGTTAAGTTTCTCGGGTTAGGTCGGACGATCTCACACTGAAAATAGACTGTTGCGATTTTTCTCTGGCCGTAACCTGCCAAGTCCTGGCCAGTGTCCCAACGAACGTGACAATGGCTATAGAAGTAGAAAAATGAAATTCTGATAAAACCATTACTTTTTCCTGGACGTTAATTTCAAACTATGAGTACTTTAGTAAGTAGTTGTTTTGGCAGAGATGGTTTGAACTGCGGATGGGTGGAAATGTAGGCATTCTATTCATGGGAAGTGTATTCAGCCCTTGGTATCAGATACTACTTCTGAAATTAACTTTAGACTTGTTGGGTAATAAGATGAAAAATCCTCGAAACCAGCTTTGGATAGGCGTTTCAGTGACTTTCGTCAAAAATGCCTGAAACTCAGCCTGTGTAGGCATTTCAGCAATTTTCTTTGTTATATCCCAACAGGTCTCTTATACAAGTGCAACCCACGCGAGTGGAGTTAGCCTATTAGAGCCTGGAAAGCAAACGTTTTAGAAGCAATTAACGATATGTTGACTTTTGGACCTGCACCGAAGAATCGGCTCTATACGAATTGGAGCAGTTACCTCTTATTTCTAGGACATGTGTTAGGGCAGCGACACAAGAGGGATGGCAGTAAGAGTGTTGAGCTTTTTGAAAAAGCACTTCGTGAGCGATTTGGCAGTGATCACGCGGTCTGCGTTTATCAGTGCCGAGTCGGGATATACCTGGCCGTTAAAGCGCTAATCAAACCCGGACAAGAAGTGATTTTGTCGCCCTATACGATCATCGATGTGATCAACATGGTGATTTTTGCAGGTGGAAGACCTGTGTTTGCTGATGTTGATCGAGAGACCTGCAATATCTCTGCGGCTGAGGTAGAACGTCTCATTGGCCCGAACACCGGAGCTGTTTTGATCACGCATTTACATGGGCTAGCAGCAGAAGCACATCGAATTAAGGAGATTTGCGATCGCTTTAATATCCCAATGTTAGAAGATTGTGCCCAGTCTTTTGGAGTACAGGAACAAGGAAAACCGGTTGGTACCATTGGTGATGTGGGGGTATTTAGTTTTGAGATGCACAAGAATATACCCACCTGGCTTGGTGGAGCTGTTATAACCAATCGCAGCGATGTAGTTGAGAAAATCCAGTCTGAGTTAGGGACGTTTTCTCATCCACCTCTTCCTGGTATTACCCAAAAAGTTAAAAAAGGTCTGATCCATGATATTGCTGGTTCACCCTTGCTATTTCAGCTATTGACGTATCCAATTATTCGAGCCAGCTACCTGAGAAACTTTGAAGCGGTGAACAAAATGGTTCGTAGAAAGCCTCAGGTAAGCGAACCAGCGACAGAACTCCCTGATGTTTATAAATCCCGGTATACAAGCTTTCAGGCACGTCTTGGCCTGCTGCAACTTCAGAGGGTAGATCGCGATATTCAGACAAGAATTGAAGCAGCCCAGCTTTATTACGAAGGGCTGAAAGATATTGCTGATCTCATTGTGTCACCTGTCCGTGTCGATGGTTCAAACACGTATCTTTGGTTCCCAGTCCAATGCGCCAAGCGGGATGAGCTGTTGAAGTTCATGTTCCAAAAGGGACGAGATATCGCCGCCGGACATTTTACCAGCACCGCCGATGAACCTCGATTTGCAGAGTTTCATCGTGACTGCCCTAATGCCAAAAAGGTTGAGCAAGAATTATTTTATTTGCCTACCTATCCTGGCTACTCTCATCGCGAGATTGAGAAAAATATTCAGGTGATTAGACAGTACTTTGCATTGCAGGTTAAACCTTCGCACGAGCTAGAGGCCCAATCACTCACCAATCCCGAATATCTGACCACGATTTCCGAAAAGAGTTACTAAGACTTAGAGCCCTCTTAAATTATCTCTAAAAGACCTTCAAATTATGGGCTTTTCAAAACAGTCTGTTCGTCTACGTTCACTCGATGCCTTTCGCGGAATTACGATCGCGGGGATGCTTCTGGTCAATACCGAAAGCCTTTCCCCGAAGAGCGTTCCCTGGTTAACTCATGCTTACTGGAATGGCTGTCCTCCAGCCGACTGGGTATTTCCATTCTTCCTTTTTATCACTGGCGTGGCGATGGCTTTTTCCCTGGCCAAATACCAGCAGAACCATAAACCTACACGCTCCCTCTATTGGCGATTGCTGCGGCGTGCAGTGCTTTTATTTGCCCTGGGTGTGGCAATTAATGGCTTTTGGACCTACGAGTGGGGCACATTTCGGCTTATGGGTGTGTTGCAACGAATTGGTTTAGCTTATCTGGCAACTGCTCTAATTGTGCTCAACTTCCCACGGAAAGTGCAATGGGGAGTAACAGCATTGCTCTTGATTGGATATTGGGTGGCCTATATTGCCTTTCCTATCCCCGATCCCATCTATAAACCAGGTGAACTGCCTCCTATAGAAACTTTTGGCATCATGAGTCTATTTGGCATGATGAGCACTATCGCCATCGTCTTGATGGGCTATTTCACTGGGGCCTGGCTCTACACTGAGGCTGTGGCTAAAAGACTCTATGCCTCTAGTCAAAGCATGAAGTTGGTGTTGTTTGGCCTTAGCAGTATGGTTTTGGGACAACTCTGGAGCCTTTGGCTACCTCTGAACAAAAAACTATGGACCAGTTCCTATGCGCTTTTTACCGTTGGACTTGCACTTCTTTTATTAGCGGCCTGCTACGAGTTAATCGAGGTTAAGGGTAAAGACCGTTGGAGCAAGCCAGCGCAGGTTTTAGGATTAAATTCAATCTTTGTTTTTATCGGCTCGGAGTTGACAATAAAGTTGCTTGAAAAAATTCAGTTTTTTTCTGGAAACCAGATCATATCTGGCTACACTTTTTTAGACCAAACACTTTTCTTGAATTGGGTTGGAGTCTCCATGGCCGGGTTTCTGCTTTCTCTACTAATCCTTTTATTCTGGTGGTTTATTGCCTTTTGTCTGTATTGGCGAAACTGGATAATTAAAATCTGATTGCTGTTCAATTCTAATTGCTTTAGAAAGTGTTTGTAAATGAATGTAAACACCCTGTCAGGTGGGGAATTCAAGGGTTTATAGAACAAGTGATCTAAAAGCCCAGGATCCTTACCTTGCAAGTGCTTGGGCGGACTTAACACTGGTTTACAAACAGTTTCTAAGCAATTGTCTGGATTTCGATAGTTTTTCTTCATCTTAAC
>JBAUTA010000671.1:0-3204 GCA_049581985.1 Kovacikia sp. | reverse complement strand
CTATTAAGCAGAGATGCTCTATCTTCTCTTGCTCTACCAGAATCTACTAGGTCTACCAGGATGCATGTTGAGCATACTGCAACGTTAAGCAATGTTTCGCCAACAGTATCGAGATGCGGGACTGTTGGCGAAATATTTCTTTATGTCTGGAAGTCAGATTCTAGGGTTGCCTAATTTACAAAACTCAATCAATTTCGATAAGCGGAAAAAGAAGTTTCAAGGCTTTCAAGGTGTAGAACCTCAGAGATGTCCCTATGAGCAAAGGGAGGTGCCATAGTTTAAGCCGCCAGGAGTGAGGCTCGTAGCTTATCTCTTCTCCATTGAACTCATGTCTTTATATGTAAGGGCAGGTTTAATTTTTTTAACATCTTTAATTTCTATAGAAAATAGAGAAAGTATAGTATGTAGAAGATATGAGAAAAATGATGGGAAAAGGAAAGACGATCTCTGCCTATACCGATGAAAAAACGGCACTTAGGGTGAGTGAGATGGCCCAGCAGGAACAACGTAAAGCAGCCCAAATTGTAGGGGCGGCACTTAAGCTGTACACCCAGTTGCCACCAGAGGCCCGAGAAGCCTTTCGGGCTATTGAACAGCAGGGAGAGCCAGCTCTTGAATTGATGCAGCGCGAAGTGACCCGCGCCTTGCTCAATGTCCAGTATGCGTGGGCCAAGCAGCAGGCGGTTCAGTCCATGCCTTCCTCAACCCCAGCGCAGCAGACCGAGGACGATCTTTTGGCTGAGGCGGTGAGGTTGACGAGCGGATGAGCGCTATCCTGCGACTTTGCTTAGACCTCAATATTTGGACTGGATCTACTTTTGATACGGTGAGCCTTTTTACACCGATAAACCAACTTGACAATTTTTCCATACGCGTTTAGTGTGTATAGAGATACAAAACACATTGGTTGTGTATGGAAAATAAGTGCCTTTGTGGAAAGTTGGGTGATCAGCGCACCAAACTTCTCATCAAAGCTGGTTTGGCCCAACAGTCAGATCTAGCAGCTTTAATGAAAACCACCCAGCAGACTGTCAGCCGTTGGGAGAGGAACGGATGAGCACTATCCTGCGGCTTTGCTTAGACCTCAATATTTGGTGTGGAGAACTGATTGCTGAACAGCGCGGACGTAAGGACACAGCCGTACAAAAGCTTGTGGAAATAGCACGCAGTGGTCAAAGTACGCTTGGCCCCGTGCA
The DNA here is from genome assembly GCA_049581985.1 of Kovacikia sp. Taxonomy (GTDB): domain Bacteria; phylum Cyanobacteriota; class Cyanobacteriia; order Leptolyngbyales; family Leptolyngbyaceae; genus Kovacikia. The sequence goes on along the minus strand of JBAUTA010000671.1, from coordinate 2,008 downwards.
AATCATCATCTCCTGGGGAATGATTAACCGACTACGCAAAGTATACGTGCAAAACCTTCAAATCCCTGGGGCCATAGCCGACACATTGTTAGGTGCGATTGCTGGCTATGCAGCTTTGGGACCGGCAGGGATCAACCCGATGCTGACGCTGGGAGGCACAGGGGTTGTGCCGCTTAACGATATGGAAGATGCTCATGTTCTAGAAACCTGTATAGCGGGACAAGCAGACATACTAGTTACGGCAAACTTCAAGGATTTTTTGGCTGGAGATGTACAAGTACTGGAGGAAAACCGCATCGCGTTCTATCCCTCTCCTAAAAGTCAGTTACTAATTAGTCACCCTTATGTGATGTCTGGATGGTTCAGACAAGGGAAAATCATCCTACCTGGGGACCAGCAATTTGACTTCAATTAAAGCAAATATATTTGCAAGGCCGAGAAGTCCAAGATTCTGACTGGACCTGCTTTTGATATTGTGGCCCCTTCGAGCCTGCTAAACCATCTTGACAACTTTTCCATACGCGTCTAATGTGTATGAAAGCATTAAACACATCGGCCGTGTATGAAAAATGAGTGCCCTTATAAAGATTTTGGTGCGCGGATCACCGAACTTCGCGTCAAAGTTGGTTTGGCCCAACAGTCAGATCTGGCAGCTTTAATGAAAACCACCCAGCAGACTGTCAGCCGTTGGGAGAAAGGGAGCAGTCGCCCCCCCGCTGAAAAATTACGAACCTTGGCAAGTATTCTCAAAGTTTCGGAAAATGAGTTATCCGTGCTCACTGGTCGTGCAGCATCTCCCGAACCTGTGGCTACTTATGTGAAGCCTTTCCCGATTTGGGCACTAACGTGGGAAGAATTTGAGACTTTTACCGCTGATTTCTTGACTAAGCTTTATCCAGCGGCAGTTGTACATAAAGTAGGCAGCCAAGGGCATACGCAAGAAGGCACGGACGTTGAAGTCACTTTTCCAGATGGCACAAAACATTCCTTTCAATGTAAACGGCACAACGTTTTTGGTCCTAAAAAAGTAGCCGAAGCTGTACGCATACACACTTGGCCTGCAACAAAGAAAATCATCCTGTTAACGCGACCTGCAAGTCCGCAGGCTCGTGATGAAATTAAGAATCACGCTGACTGGGATATTTGGGATGTGGAAGATGTATCGAGGCAGATTCGGAATCTCAGCAAAGATGATCAGCGACGACTTGTTGATACTTTTTTCCGTGGACAGCGTCTTGCCCTACTTGGAGAAACTGAACCTGGTCCATGGCAAACAGCTAAGGAGTTCTTTGCCGCTTTCATGAGCGGAAGGGGGTTGTTCAGTCATTCCTGGGGCCTCGTTGGAAGAACTGAAGAAGTAAAAGCTGTTGTGGAAAGCCTATCGAATCCTGACGTACAAACAGCTTTTCTGGTTGGTGCGGGTGGTTCTGGGAAGTCTCGCATACTTAAACAAGCAGTTGAGACCTACGAACAAGACCATCCAGACGTCCTCGTTCGATTTTTATCACCTACTGAGGAAATAACCAATAAGAGCCTAGAAGACCTTGGTGATCGAAAAAAAGTGCTTGTTGTCGATGATGCCCATGATCGAAGAGATCTTCAGCTTCTCTTTCAATACACGGCAATTTATACAAACACCACGCTCCTCCTATCTTTTCGTCCCTATGGCCTTGATTACATCAAAGCTCAAGCAGGTAAGTTCGCCTTATCAGGCGAACGAATCTCGGAAATTAAACTCAAACCGCTCACTCTTCAGGAGGCGAAACAACTTGCCACTCAGGTTCTAGAAGCATTTGACGGTCCAGTATGGACTGCTGAAGATATTGCACGATTAACTCTGGATTGTCCGCTCTTCACCGTAATTGGGGCGCAAGTTGTTGCCAAGGAAAAAATACATCCCGAACTTGCGAAGAATGAAGATGCATTTCGCTCAACTCTCTTAGGCAAGTTTCAGGACATCATTGCTGGAGACATCGGCAATAAGAATGACTCAGCATCAATCAAGAAG
>JBAUTA010000670.1:0-12630 GCA_049581985.1 Kovacikia sp. | reverse complement strand
ATACGATCGTGTCCATCGCTGAGACTTTGATACTTCAAATCTAGTCTCAGCTTTTCTCTTGGCTTTTTCTACCCTGTCGAACTCACGTTTCTTTAGATTGGGATAGGGAGGCAGGGAGTAATAAAGGTAGGAAGGAGGGTCAAAATTAGCGGGATACAAGCACTAAATTTTGCCCCATAGGGGTTTGGGGGCTTCCTCCCAAGAAGGAGTTCTGCCCTTCATCCCTTGCAAAACTTTATTGTTGTTGTATTAGCCTCCTAACCTCATCCCTCGAACCCTAAACTAAGCCGGACAGGGAAGACCGTTAAGCACGTTGGTAAATCTACTAGAGTCATATACAGGGATAGACATTTCGGTAAAGGACTGCAGGGTGAGCGGGTTAAGTGCAACGACGCAGGGAGTTAGCGCTTCATCTCCTTCACTGGCAGACCAATTGGGTTGTCTTAAATGGCGATATTGGGCATGGACTATCGCGATCGTTTGAGGCAGAACTCCCGCTAGCAGAGCAAGAACCTCATCGGGTAGACTCATCAAAACCTGACCGCCAAAGAATGCTTCGAAACCGGAGAGCAGTTTTTCTGCCCGCTGCAACGGGTCGGGATGATCGGTAATCTTTTGTAGCCATCGTATCCACTGAATCCGGCGACCATAGGCCTGTTGTCGTTCCTCATGGGTATGAAGATGAACAATTTCAGGGGAACCAATGGCTATGACCGCCAAGCAATTTTGATCAACCATTGTACCTACGGCCGCCCCTGGCCCCGCAAACTCTGCATGGTAAGGATTGCAGAGAATAAGACCACTCCGCTTATGTTCACTAATTGCCAGAAGCGAGCAGAAGTCTGGCACAATTGCTGACTTCTGAGTTTTTGCACCGTGAGAGATTGGGCTATTCACATGCTTACCTACAGACCCGACGACATCTCTACAATCATTCAATTCTTGTGTATCAATCCTATTGCAGGTTTGAGATACTGCCCGGTCTAGTCTGGTTGGCTTTGCTGAATCTATATATTCCTTGGGGTAATCGCAAGGTTCTATAAATCTAACTTCAACACGTCAATTTATTAGCTGACTTGGGAAAAGGGAAGAGCAAGACATAAGCCGGGTTCTGTTGTCCTGTATGCTGTGCAGCCAGGATGGCAGTTATCTATCTAGGACGTTTGTTACCAAACGCCTCAAGCGGACTGGCAAGGGCGGGGTCTCCCCCATCCTTGCGCCGGAACTGGTAAAAGACCAACCGTTGTTCCTGCTGCCTTGCTTCCAACCGGGGTTTACCGAGCCAGCACCTCTCGATGCTGCTGGTGCGCTCTTACCGCACCTTTGCACCCTTACCTGTAAGGGGGAATGGGAAACGGGGGCGGGGGCGGGGTGATTCAACCCGACTCCCGACTCCTGACTCCCGACTCCCGACTTCATCGGCGGTATGTTTCTGTGGCACTCTCCTCACGGTCACCCGCACTGGGCGTTACCCAGCAAGTCTGGTCTTTGGGAAGCCCGGACTTTCCTCAGCCAACGGAAGGACCCAGAAGATCTTTCAATGGCTGCAACCGCCTGCGCTTACTCTTCCCCACGTCCAGTCTATCGGTAAAGGAGAGGGGATGGAGTAAGGGGGATGGGATACAGAGCCTGGAGCCTGGGAATTTGCCTGGATGTCCTGTACCCTGGCGTTACAAATCATCAATTTTGCACCCTGGGGGTAGAGGGGGAAAACCCCCTCTACCCCCCGCCCAAACTTTCGTTGTCTATCAGCCTTTACCCGATACCTTTATTTGGGGTTCCAGGGTAGGCCCGCCATCCAGGGAAGCTTTTTGAGGATAAATTTGCAGGGGATACGAATTCGATCGCCGCTCAGTGCCCGATCGGGACCTACAATTCGAAATACTAATTCCAGGGAAAAGCTCAGTTCAAGTTTTCTTCTCTTAAACTTTTCAAGTTGTTTTTTAAGCCCATCGGAAGGTTTTTCTGGTTTCAGATCGATCAGCGGTTTGGTAATTTCAACTTCAAGATTGAGGGGCGAGGCTGTATCTAATTTATCGTCCTTCCGCTCTCCCTTGCGTTGAAAAATATCTTCAGCCGTAATCGTTTCTTTTAAGGTGGTGTTGGGGGCAACGGTACTAAAGACCTGATTTTGGAACAGATCGAGGGTTGTGCCAGGTGCCAGTCGGGCGACCCGACGGGCGCGGTTTTCTAAATCGGTAAAGGTACTGTAATCCCAATCTACATAGATAGAATAGTTGTTTGACTTATTGCTAATAGTAATTGGGACCCGATCGAGTTTATTAAATTCATACCGTTTGCCAAAGCCAAAGCTGATTCCAATCACATTGTCTAGCTTATGTTCTGACAGGTATCGCTTTAAGAGGTCCTCATCCAAACGGGCTGTGAACTCATCATTAAAGGAATCAATGATTTGGTAGATGAAGTAAGCAATACTTAATATATAAGCCGTTAGAATGATTGGATCTATAGGATTCATTGCTAACGCAGCGCTTTCAAGAGTTTCTTAAGAGGGTTGCCTTTATTTTCCTCTTTGATAGCCATTGTGGAAAAGTTTTCAAACCATCTCCTACGCCAGAAGAAGAAGATCAGGAGGAAGGCAATGACAAACATAACCGCGAGACAGATGGGATATCCCCAATACCAGTCTAGTTCCGGCATGTTGTAAGGCGACTTTGAAGGGTCAAAGTTCATGCCATAGACCCCAGCGATAAACGTCAGCGGAATAAAGATGGATGACATAACGGTTAGAAATTTCATCACCTCATTCATTTTGTTACTGACTGAGGAGAGATAAACATCCATCAAACTGGAGGCAAGTTCTCGATAGGTCTCGACCATATCCAGGACCTGGATGGCGTGGTCATAGCAATCTCTTAAATAAATTCGCACTTCAGGGCTAATCAGGTCGCTGCCGTCTCGAATCAAGGAGTTAATGGCGTCGCGTTGGGGCCAGATTGCCCGTCGTAGCATTAATAGCTGACGCTTTAAAAGATGGATTCTTTCTAGGGTTTGGCGGGTAGGGTTAACAACGACTTCATCTTCTAGTTCCTCAAGTTGTTCGCCATAGGTTTCCAGAACCGGGAAAAAGCCATCAATAATGGAGTCTAACAATGCATACGCAAGGTAATCGGCTCCATGGCGACGAATCGTTCCTTTGTTAAGACGGATCCGCTCTCGAATGGATCCAAAGGAGTCGTACTCTGGTTCCTCCTGAACGGTTAGCAGATAGTGGTGTCCCAGAATGAAGCTGACCTGTTCATTAACAAAGCCTGTTCCGGATTTCCTCAGGGTCACCATGCGGGCAATGATGAGGAGTTGATCATCGAATTCTTCTACTTTAGGACGCTGGGGAACGTTGACGACATCTTCCAAAACCAGGGGATGGAGGTTAAAGATATTGCCGATGCGTTGCAAAATATCTTCACTGCCTAACCCTTTGACATCGACCCAGGAGACTGATTCGCTATCCAGATAGGGGGTGATCTCCTCTGGTTGTTCGACCTCTTTGCGAATAGCGCTAGCTTCGTTGTAATCGATCAGGACAATGACGGGGGGGTCGGCGTCAGAGGCAATGGTGAGAGTGCCCGGTACACTGCCTGGCTCATCATAGAAGTAATCATCGACATAGGACTCTTCCTCATCGGGCTTGGCGGCGATCGTCAATTTAGCGGGAGTATAGGAGCGATTATCGACCATCCAGGCTTACCTCTTAATTAGTTCTCTGTTCTGACATTCCAATAGTTTAATCAGCTAAAACTGGCTTTGTTCTTTTACTGGCGATCCTGAGTACCGTTGTGAAGACAACCTATCCGCATGGCTAGCCCCATGGTTAGCCCCTTCACAACAAAGCAGACTGTCCCTTAGGTCAGCCTGCCTTGATAGTGCCCAAAAAGATGAAGTGAATTGGTTCACGGGTTTGGCGATCGTCTCAGCTTTGGGAAGCGGTAAAAACTATCCCCATCTGCATCGACTTCAAGCTCTGCCTTAAATGCTTTGACCTGGGCATCTAAGTATTCTTTGGCAAAGCTTGCCTCTACTTTGGCTGCGATCGCCAGTTGAATTAAGGAAATGGAACCGTTTTCAGTTTCCAACAAGTGATAGAACGCTTGCTCTAATCGTTGCTGCTGCTGGCTACTTTTGATGGAATTGGCCAGGGTAGAGCCTACTAGCAAAAAAACTCCAGCCACAAATATCCATTCAAGAATTGGCATGGACCCTCACGCCCCAATCCAAAATTCTAAACTCAGAAGTCCAACTTCCCTTAAGTCGCATTGGGCTGTACCAGATTATCCAACCCGCCAACAACTTTTGCAGACTCAATTTTGTCGCCTGCCTTCAACGTTCCTAACACTTCTTTACCATCGACAACAAAACCGAACACAGAATAGCGACCATCCAGGAGATTGAGCCCTGCGGGGGTCAGATCCGGTTGAAACAGAAAGAAGAAAAATTGAGAAGATCCCCCATTCGGATCATCACCGGGGCGCGCCATAGCCAGGGCACCATAGGCGGAGAAGGGCAATACTGGCAGGTCTTTGTACCGTCCAGCATCCTCTAGAGTAATGCCGTAGGTAGGAGCTTCATCCCCCTGCACCAAAACCTCCAGGGGAATTGCCCGATACTGTTTTGTCTTCGGGTCGATAAAACCGACTTCCGGTCCAGGTGGGTCGCCGACTTGAAGCACGTAGGACTCTTCTGCACGGGTAAAGGGCAAGCCGTTATAAAAGCCACGCTGCACTAAGTCAACAAAGTTGCCAGCGGTCACAGGCGCACTGTAGCCATCCACCACAGCCGTCAGCTTGCCTTTGCTGGTATTAAATTCAATAGTGGCGCGCCCTTTAAGTTGAGGGAGATTGCTGTAAGCGGTAGGCACTTCGAAGGGAAACTTTTGCACCATTTTTTCTTCAAGCTGACCCACCAAACTTAACAAAGTTTTCCGCTGAAGTAGGGTTTGCTCTCTGTCTTTGACGTCTACAGTTTCCTGAAGCGTTGCGATGCCGTCTTTGAGTTGAGTAATCAGGTTTTCTGCGTCAGCTTGGCTGGCTTCTGAAACGCTAGCAAGCAGGGCGGGTTGCTGGGTACTCAAGATTCTGGAAGCTTTACTAACATCCCCTGAGACAATCCCCCAGCGGCGATTCGCCCGCAGTTGGGCGGAAATATCTTCTAAGCTTTTTTGCAGTTCCCGGACTGGTTGATTGTCAATCGGAAGGGCATACCGAAGTAAAGCCTGACCATCGGTAATAGCGTTGCCAGCGGGTAGACTGCTGGGGCGTTTTGCTGCCGCATCTAACCCCAGAGACAGGACGACCAATAACAGCAGGGTAACTCCTGTTTTTAGCCAGTATCTGAAGCGGTTAAATCCTTTTAGTTGCATATGCTTCGCTCAAATTCAACATCTATCGGGGGGCTAGACTGTTTCCGGGCGTCAGCGATCGCATAAGTAAGCCACCTCAATTCCTTTATCTTGCCACAGGGAGGGACAGGGAAAGGTTAAAGGATGAAGGATAAAAAGTGATCCGGATACCGTCCTGTCCTTCGCTGATTCCATCCCCCGTTATCCTCATTATCCTGTGCCTCCGGTGCTCCTTCCTCCCTATCCTTTCTGCCTCATTCTTTCTTGAACATCCCCTGAGCGGTAAAATGAGGTGCCAACCATTTTCTCCAGATAGAAGACCATGATCTCCAGTAATGATTTTCGACCAGGTGTCAGCATTGAGTTAGACGGAGGTGTCTGGCGAGTGGTGGAATTTCTGCATGTTAAGCCAGGAAAGGGGTCCGCCTTTGTCCGAACAAAGCTAAAAAATGTGCAGTCAGGGAACGTCATCGAACGTACTTTCAGGGCAGGGGAGACCGTGCCTCAGGCGAACCTGGAAAAAAGTACCATGCAGCATACGTATAAAGACGGTGAGGATTTTGTCTTTATGGAAATGGAAACCTATGAGGAAGCCCGGTTGAGTTCGGCGCAAATTGGCGATCGCGTCAAATACCTCAAGGAAGGGATGGAGGTGAATGTGGTTCGTTGGGGCGAACAGGTAATGGAAGTGGAACTGCCTAATTCTGTGGCGTTGGAAGTAACCCAAACCGATCCCGGTGTGAAAGGCGATACGGCGACCGGAGGGACCAAACCTGCGATCGTTGAAACTGGGGCTCAGGTGATGGTTCCCCTGTTTATCTCGGTGGGAGAGCGAATTCGGATTGATACCCGTTCAGACTCCTATTTAGGGAGAGAGACTCAGTGATAGGGGTCATTAGGGATCGGTCACTGGTCAGGTTGTTTCAGGGTTGCTGCAGCAGGATGCATCGTAATGGATAGCCTGTGGCAACCGACACAATCACGAATGACCTGGGGCGAATGACAAATAACAGGTGGCGAAAGCTTAATCAAAGGGAGTTGTATATATTGTGTCCTTGGATTTGAAAGAACTCCGCGAACTTCTGGCAGCAATTAATCAGACAGACATCGCGGAACTGACTCTTAAGAGTGAAGACTTTGAGTTAACGATACGTCGGGGCATGCGGGTTGATGAGCAGTCTTACCTACTTGATTCAGCTCAAGCTCAGGCGCGTGAATCTGGGAGTGCCGATCTAGCAACCCATCTACCTTTGGCTAATTCCTCAGGGCGGAAGTCCGTAGTTGGTATTCCTGAAAGTAGTGCGGGGATATCTGCCCCCTCGGTTCCACCTCCTACCAGTGATCGCCGCTTACTTGAGGTTGTTTCCCCGATGGTCGGCACATTCTACCGTTCTCCGGCACCGGATGATCCCCCCTTTATCGAGGTGGGCGATCGCATCCGTAAGGGGCAGACTGTCTGCATCATTGAAGCCATGAAGTTAATGAATGAGCTGGAGTCTGAGGTCGGGGGAGAAGTGATCGAAATTTTGGTCCAGAATGGAGAACCTGTGGAGTATGGTCAGTTGTTGATGCGAGTCAGCCCCGATTAATTTTTCTTCAAAAGATTCTTTCCTGCATAAATCTCCTGGTTTTGCAAGCACTCTAATGTGAAAATCTAAACAAAATTGGTTGTCTGATTTCAGGCTCTATTGCGATAGAGTAATCAACTGGCTAAAATCTGGGGATCAGTTCCTCTCTCACGCAATATGCATGAAATCTGTAAAATCTGTTCCGCACGAGGTCGTACAACAAGTTGCTGAATACTTCAGCATTTTAGGTGAGCCCATGCGCCTGAAAATTCTGAATCTGCTGCGAGATGGTGAGAAGTGTGTCCAGGATCTGGTCGAAGCGACTGATACCAGCCAGGCAAATGTCTCCAAGCATTTAAAGGTCATGGTACAAGCGGGTATTTTGAGCCGTCGTAGTAAAGGGACGTTGGCTTATTACAGCGTGGACGATGATTTGATCTTTGAGCTTTGCAATTTAGTTTGCGATCGTCTCGCCAGTCGGATTGAGCAACAGGCCAGTTATTTTCGGGCTTTTACGTTTGCAGGAAAACGCTAAGGTAGGGTATTGCCTGTTTCCAATCCCCTGGTTTCCGTTTCCTGCCCATGTCTTCCTACAGTCAGATTTACGCGATCGTTTGCCAGATTCCCCATGGAAAGGTGGCGACCTACGGGCAGGTGGCAGAATTGGCAACCCTCCCCGGAAGGGCGCGGCTGGTAGGCTATGCCCTCTTCCGGGTCACACCAGATTCAGAAATTCCCTGGCATCGGGTTGTTAACGCAAAGGGGGAAATCTCCGAATCCCCGGTTCGTTATGGCAGCGATCATTTACAGCGATCGCTTTTAGAAGCGGAAGGCATTCAATTTGATGGGAAGGGGCGCATCAACCTGCGAACCTACCTTTGGCAAGCCTCTATTTGCGACCTACCCCAAATGGCTACTCCGAACGGGAATGGCAGAGCCGGTCAGAAGGAAGCCTGAATCCTGGTTGACTGAAAAAAATATTTGACCAACGATGAAACCGTATGCCAGGGAGGGATTTGAGCGTTCTGGAAAACTTGGGCGGGAGTTAGCATTCTAAGATTAGATACCAGTCAAGCCTTGAAATGCTATGAAAAAACTCCTGCCTCTACGATGCCTTGAAAACCTGGATGAGTTAATCGAGTGCATGGGCACACCTGGGTCATCTCACGACCTGTCTATGGATGGTCGTCGCCCTGATTCACACCGGGGACGTGAATTTGACCCGCTGGCTTCCTTATATCCCGTGTCAAGGCAACCAGGCTCAAAGTAAACAACGCCGTCTCAGTCGGTGGCTGCACAATAGCTGGATCAACGTTCATCGGCTCTATCAAGGACTGATCCAAGCGGCCTTAGCCCATTGGCAACGGGAGGTGCTGTATCTGAGTTTAGACACTGCGCTGTTTTAGGGATCAGTATTGCCTGGTGCAACTTGGCGGTGGTTCATCGCGGTCGGGCTTCACCCGTGGTATGGCGGGTGCTGGAGCGCCACAGTTGTGCGGTCTCATTTAGTGACTACCGGAAGATGCTCTACCAGCGGGTTGAGCGCCTACCCAAGGGCGTGAAGGTTGTCCTACTAGCAGATCGAGGCTTTGTGCACACCGATTGTTTTCAAGCGATGAGTACGCAGATGGGATGGCATTATCGGATTCGACTCAAGCAAGACGCCTGGCTCTGGAGAGTGGACAAGGGCTGGTGCCAGTTCAAGGACTTTCATCTCAAGCGTGGGGAAGCGCTCTGCTTTCACAATGTCAGACTCCATAAGGGGCAGTGGTTTAATCCAGTTCATGTTGCCTTTGGATACAACAACGTCAACGGGGAGTTTTGAGCCATTGTCAGTGATGAACCGACCGCCCTGCACGCCTCTGAGGAATACGGAAAGCGCTTTGATATCGAGAAGAATTTCTTAGACGACCAGACCAATGGCTTCAACGTCCAAAAATCGGAGGTTCGTTTCGTCTGGGTCCTCTCTCGACTCTGGTTTATTTTGGCTGTTGCCACCCTTTACCTGACTGCTCAAGGGGTGGCGGTCGTGGAGTCAGGCAAACATCGTGGGTTGCCCCCATTGGTTTGGGGAGCAACAGCTACCTTTGCATTGGCTGGGACTGCGTGAAAACCGCCTTAGAAAACCAATGGCAACTGATTCCACAGGTGCGCTTTAGCAACCACCGAGATCCGCAACCTGCAACCGCATCTCGCAAGCAACATGACAAGCGAACTTACCAGATAGAGTTCAAAATATGGACGTATCAATTCAGTTTTGGCACCCTTCTGAGTTTGCATATCCAGTGCTTATCTCCCGTTGCTCGCCGCTCAAAGGTAACGAAAGAGCAAGACTCCTGTAACGAATTGCATAACTCCCAGCTTTTTCTCTGCCGGACGCAACAGAAGAATTAAAATTAAGAGATTAACAAAGCATTATCTTTAGATTTAGCGAGGTTTAACGAATAATATGCAATTATGCCACAAGGCTTCGCGCCAAAACGTTATGTTACTTCTTGTCTTAGGGTTGCTGAGTTTAACCGCAGGTTGTAAGGCAAACAGTCAAGCCAGTCAGAATTCTGTTCAAATCGATGGCTCCTCTACGGTTTATCCCATTACTCAATTAGCAGTAACGAAATTTAACGCTGGCGAATCAAACCGTGTGAGTATGACGGTTCGACAAGCTGGTACAGAAGCTGGCTTTAAGTCGTTCTGTGCTGGTGAAACCGCCATCAATGAAGCTTCTCGGCCAATCTTATTGAGGGAGATCGATGCGTGCAAACAAAATAATGTTAGATACGTTGAACTGCCGATTGCGTTTGATGCGCTTACCGTTGTGGTCAATGCGAAAAACAGTTGGGCCAACGACATTACGACTACAGAGCTTAAAACACTGTGGGAGCCTGCGGCAGAGAGAAAAATCAAAACCTGGAATCAAATTCGGGCTGGTTGGCCAAATCAACCCATTCATCTGTATGGGCCAGACAAAAACTCTGGAACGATCGATTATTTTACGCTCGCTCTAGGGCTTCCAGAACATGGCATTCGTTCTGATTACATCGGCAACTCAGATGCTCGCGTTCTCGCTCAAAAGGTTGGCAATGATCCTGCAGCATTTGGATACTTCGGGTATGGCGTTTACCTAACCAACACCAATCATTTAAAGTCACTAGCTATAGATAGCGGCAAAGGAGCCGTGTTGCCGTCTCTCGAAACGGTTAATAATACACGCTATCAACCCTTTTCTCGGCCTCTATTGCTTTATGTCAATATTCAGTCTGCGCAGGTCAACCCAAACGTGAAAGCGTTTGTTGAGTATTACCTCGGTCATACCAGAGAACTCGTCAAGGAAGTGGGCTATTTCCCTCTGCCTGAGGAGGCTTATCATATGAATTCCGTTCATTTCTATAATGCTAAAGTTGGCACTGTCTTTGCGGGTGCACCAGAGCCTGGGATAACTATTCCGCAATTGCTCAGAAAACAAGCCATCTTTTAGCGATCGAAGGGGCTTGCAATCCAGCGATCGTGCGTTATTTGCATAGCCCCGCCCTGCACTGGAAGTGCGGGCTAACAAAGGTAAGTTCTCTGAAGATGACTGGAAGGGGGCTTTTAACCCGTTGAAACGGGCTATTTGCCGTTAAGGGCAGGCAACAGTGCAAGCAGCATTGCGGGACTTTTGTCAATCAATCAGGCCTGAATCACGCCTAAAAACGCCCCTATTAGGTAATGAGACAAAATTATTTACACACCGACTTGATGCGATGCAAGGCTTTCAGTCCTGATTTTAAGTAGGTAGCTCTAATTAATTGTAAGAAGGGGGAGTGGGGGCTGCGCCTCCAGGTAGGGGGTGGAACCCCCTCCACCCCCAAACTCATCTTTTATTTAATTGCGCCCAGCTATTTATGTAATTAATTCTGTCCAACTACTTAGTGTTACAAATCATCAATTTTTACCCTGGGGTAACAGGGGGTTCCCCCGCCAAAGCTTTCGTTTGGGTCTGCTAGGGTACGAATCGGACAAACTTGTTCTTGCCCAATTGCAGCACCTTGCCAATCAGTGCCTCTGGCGAGTCAAAGGTAAGATCGGCCTGTTCCACCTTTTCTCCCTCCAACCGCACTGCCCCACCCTGAATTTGGCGACGGGCATCGGAACTGCTTTTGCACAACTTACTGGCGCTGACCAGGTAAAAAATTTTGGCCGGGAATTGCACGCTAGTCAGGGAGAATTCGGGCACGGTATCTGCCTGACCAGTGGCACCTTGTACAAGGGCGATCGCATCTTTCTGGGCCTGTTTCGCGGCTGCTTCCCCGTGGTACTGGGTAACCACGGTTAATGCCAGGAGTTTCTGCGCCTCACGGGGATTAGAAGGCAGTTGCTCCAGGGATGAATCCGTCAGCAGTTCAAAGTAGGACTTTAGCAGAGCATCCGGGGTTTTCTCCAGTTTGGAATACATGGTCAGCGGATCTTCCGTGAGCGCCACGTAATTGCCAAGGGATTTGGACATCTTCTGAACCCCATCTGTCCCCAGCAAGATTGGCATCAGCAACCCAAACTGGGGGCGCAGCCCAAAGTGCCGCTGCAAATCTCGCCCGACAGCAATGTTGAACTTTTGATCCGTACCGCCTAACTCCACATCGGCTTCAATGGCAACGGAGTCATAGCCCTGCATTAATGGATAAAGAAACTCATGTAAATAAATGGGGTTACCCTTGTCGTAACGATCGGCAAAGCCCTCTTTCGCCAGCATCTGGCCGACGGTCATCGTCGCCAGTAAGGCCTGAATTTTCTCTAAATCAAGCCTGGAAAGCCATTCAGAGTTATACCGAATTTCTAATCTGCCAGGGGTGTCAAAGTCTAAAATGGGGCGCAATTGTTCCAGATAGGTCTGGGCGTTGGTGTGAACTTCTGCCTCGGTCAACTGGCGACGCACTTCAGATTTTCCGGTGGGGTCGCCAATCCGGGCAGTGAAGTCCCCAATAATCAAAACCGCAATATGTCCGGCATCCTGAAAGGCCCGCATTTTCCGAATTGGAATGGTATGCCCTAAATGAATATCTGAACCGGTGGGATCAATACCATACTTGACTCGCAGCGGACGATCGCTGGCAACCAGACGCTGGGCCAGATTTTCATCAAGATTGCTAGACTCTGGCTGATCGGGAAAAATCTCACTGATTCCCCGGTGCAACCCAAGGTTGCCCATGGTTATATTCTGGCTGGGTTGGGGTGTCACGCTTTGCAAATTTGCTGTTAGGCTCGATACATTCACTGATTAATATTCGCCACTGACCGTACAGACTACTATAATTTCAAAATTAAATTCCATGTTTTATGGCGGTTTGCACTTAGTAAAGTATAGAAATGTGAGGCACAGTAGGGCGCGAAGCACCCTCACTATACCTCACACCCTTGAAAAGGGCTATAGTCAGGACGTTTCAGCCTGCCATCCTATCCGATTTTTCATGCCTTTACTCTAACTTGAATTTGTCTTCGCTTTAAGGGAATGGTGCTACCCTGGCTGCTAGAACATCAAGAACTATTCATTATCATTTCCTGATTGTCTAACCAACCCCGTGATTTAGGTAAGTCAGGAATCTTCTTTAGACAGCACGATCGTCCATTTATTTTTTAAGGAAATATAATCGTCGTGGCATCCAATACTCTTCATCAACGGAAACAGTCGGACACTCCAGAGACGATTTACCAGGGCGTTAAAACAGTTGGCAA
>JBAUTA010000669.1:0-3013 GCA_049581985.1 Kovacikia sp. | reverse complement strand
GTGCCGCGTGTCGCGGCACAATCCCCCCCATACCCATTGATCTGCAAACTGCTATATTCAAAGCGTTCTTGAAAAGCAACGCCTCATGCGCCAGAAGCCTTGGATTACCCGTATGTTCTATCTGTTTCCCGCTGCGATGCTGCTCCTGGGGAGGGGGTCTGCCATCGCTACGGCTGACGATCTGCCTCAACCTAACGTCTATGGTGATTATGTCGCCCGCACCGGTCATCGACTTTGGGTTGTAGTTGATCCTGACCCAAGGGGGGTCAATTGCCGTTGGTCTTCAGCAATGCCAGCTAATTGGTATGAACCTGGAGCAAATTTGCCTCCTGCCAATATTTACCAGTGGTCTGTTGTTCGCAGCTTTAAACGCAATTCAGTTCTCAAGTCAAACATTACTCCGGCGGGATTCGCCCTCATGTTTGATACTCGCAATAAGCCGTGGCTAAAGGTCGGTGTGGGTTCTAAAGAACAGATTTGTCTGGTTCGCGCCAATTCAAAGTTTATCCAACCGTTTCAGAAGTGATGTAGGGGAGGGGAAGGGGAAGGCAGGGAGAAAGGGGGAGAAAAAGATAAGGGGAAAGGGATTCCCCTGGCTTACTGTTCCTGATATCTCTGCCAGGCAAGCTTAGCTGCACCGACAATGCCCGCCTGGTTACCTAACTCTGCCCGTAGGAGCTGAAGCCCGGCGCGAGAGCTGGGTAAGACTCTCCGCTCAATTTCGGCTTGAATCGACGGAAAGAAAAAGTCGGCACTGGCACTGACGCCGCCACCAATGACGATCGCCTCTGGGGTCAGTACATAAATCAGGCTGGCGAGGCCAGCACCCAGATCGTGGCCATACTGCTGCCAAAACTCCAGGGCTTTGGTGTCTCCTGCCATTGCTATTGCGCCTAGTTCCTCTGGTTCCAACCCTGTACGGCGTCGAATGGCTTGCACAGAAGCATACTGCTCCAGAGATCCTTGATTGCCGCTGTTGCACGGGGGGCCATCCGGGTTCAGCGTAATCAAGCCGAGTTCTCCGGCGGTGCCATGATGCCCGACAAACAACTTACCATTCAAAATAATTGCTCCCCCAACGCCCGTTCCTAAGGTGAGCAGGATTAAATTGTGGTACCAGCGTCCAGCTCCTAACCAGGCTTCACCCAGTCCCGCACAGTTGGCATCATTGGCAATAACTGTCGGGTGTCCTGTTTTTGCTTCTAGCCAATCTGCAAGGGGAATATCATGCCAGCCTTGCAAATTGATCGCAACCCTGGCAATGCGTCCGGTGGCATCGGCAGGTCCCGGTGTGCCAACTCCGATCGCCACTACCTTATGTTCCGGGTCCAGGGTTGCGATCGCGCCTACCATGGCTACCAAAACCGCTTCGGGCGTTGATGGCTGGGGAGTTGGTACACTCAACGACTGCAAACACTTCCCTTCTTGATTAAACCGCCCTAACTTAATGGCGGTTCCCCCCAGATCGATTCCCAGAACTTGAGGTGTCTGATGATGCTCAAACGAAACCGTGCCCATACTCATAATGATTGCAAACAGCTAATTGCTAATAGCCGAGCTAATATAGCAGTCCTGAATCATCTGTGAATAGGGGGAGTTGTGAAGTCTTTTACTGGCAGGAAAGTCCTTTCCCCATCAAATCGGATCGCTCTGAATCATCGCAGTTACTTGAGGGGCATGGCTAACCCTGGATTGAAGGGGTAAGCCATGCCCTCCTACCGACCGGGTGCATAGGCTTCGAGCACTCTACAGGTTTGCCAACACATTACGATAAAGTAATCACAAACTGGGCACTCAGTCTGAGCCACCTGTTGGGCAGGACAGGCTTGATAACCTGGCAGATGATCGCTCAATCGCCGTTGAGCCAAACTGCCACAGTTGGGGCATCGAACTACCATCAACGTATCCATTACAGCCCCTCTAAATTGTTAGACCAATTTAAATAGCGAACAGGGCAGATTGGGTACGGGGTGGGGGGCTTCACCCCCATCTGCAACCTTCATTTTTTAAATTGGCATTAGACTTGCGTTTCGGCGCGTTGCGTTGTCACTGACGCACCCCACGGGGTGGATGTCGGCGACTTCAATCGTAAGGGCTTGGCATTCAGGCGAAAATCTTTGCTATGACTGAAGGGATTCCTGCCGAATGCCAAGCCCCTGCAGCTTATCGGGTTTATTTTGTTCTTATTCCTAAGCTATAGGGCTGCGGCAATAGGAGACAAAGCTAATCCTGTAGTTCTCTAAATATGTCGTTCTACCGCATGGCTAAATTCTTCGTAGGGCTTAACCCCAACCAAGGTTTCTACCAACTCACCTTGCTTAAAGAACATGACAGCTGGGATACTGCGAACCTCAAATCGCTTGGCAATTAGTTTGTTGGTATCCAAATCAAGCTTAAAGACACTGGCCCGATCGCTGTAGTCCTCTGCCAGTTGATCCATTAAAGGTGCAACCAGTCTGCAAGGACCGCACCAGCTTGCAGTGCAATCTACGACAAGCATCGGCCTATTGGTCAGGAGCGTGTCAAATTCGGTTTCGTCTTGAATAAAGGCAACTGTTGCCATGTTGGTTTCTCCAAAAAAATTTGATAAATGGGGTAATAAACGCTTTATTTAGTCCAGGTACCCCATGAGGGTAGCGGGTTCCTCATCGATTTCATTACTCGCGATCGGGCGGTTTCCCAAGATATAGGAAGGTTGGTTGAAGGCTAATGAGTTAGCTGTAACCGGGCGATCGTTAAAGGTAGAATTGATTTCACCGATCTGCAGAAAGCTAGCTTCAACCGGACGAATCCCAGCACTTAAAAAGGTGTGATGAACGACAAACTTCCCAGGGGCAACCGGACGATTGCCATAGATAAAATGGGATTGATGAACCAGAATCCCCGCATCTTGATGCAGGGCTAATTGGCTTGCATGTATGGGTTGTTCAGGCTGTTTGTCCTGATTACGCCTGTCCTGATTACGTCTATCCTGATTGCGTCTGGGGTGTTCTGAAGTAGCCGAAGGAGTCTC
>JBAUTA010000668.1:0-18242 GCA_049581985.1 Kovacikia sp. | reverse complement strand
GGTGAAATACCTCACATCCTTGAAAAGGGCTAGATGTCAACCCTGGTTTTGAGCCAGATCCAGGTATCTTCGACATAGGCGATCGCACCGCCCGGAAAGGGGTCAGTTTGGGAACGATTGGGAGCTGTCAGTAAGGCAAGCACTTTCTCAACCTGCTCAAAGTTAGGTGAACAGGGCAATTCGAACTGCAGCCATTGCCGAATAACTCGCCGCCGCAGGGCAAGGGGTGCCTGAAGCAGGAACGGGCGATGCAAACCGGGCCGATCGGGATGGCGAGATTGTTGGAGCAGGTCTGCTGCTGCCTGTTCCAGATAGTCTACGTCTGCCTGGAGGAGTTCGGCAGTTTGGGCAAGGGCGCGTTCTACCTGGGGATTGAAGTGGGTAGCCAAATAGGGGAGGAGTTCTTGACGAATGCGGTTGCGGGCGTATTTCAAATCCTGATTGGCAGGATCATCCCAGATTTGTAACTGCCAGTCCCGACAAAACTGAGCGGTTTCGCTGCGAGTCACCGTCAAAAGGGGACGAATCAGAAATACCCCAGGCGTTAGCGATCGCCGCCAGGTCAGTGCTTGCAAGCCATCGGCACCACTCCCCCGCATCAGATTGTAAAGCAGGGTTTCCGCCCGATCGCTCGCAGTGTGCCCGGTTGCAATGCAGGGGAAATCGTGTTGTTGAGCGATCTGACTCAATTCCCGATAACGCCATGCCCGTGCTCCAGCTTCAGTTTGATTGATGTGTTCCGCCGTGGCTAGATAGAAGGGAAGGCTCCAGAAACAGGCAAGGTCACGCACAAAATCAGCATTGCCAATATCCCCTTGCCAGCGGTGGTCACAGTGGGCAATCGCCAGATCCCAGTTCCACTTTGGTTGCAGATCCAGCAGCAACTTTAGCAGGCAGAGGGAATCCTGTCCTCCGGATAGGGCAACCAGCACCCGCTGTCCCGGTTTCAAGAGCTGCCGTTCTTTGAGCGTCTGGTGCAGATGGGCGTGCAGGGAAGTCCAGGACAAGGGGCCACTTGCGGTTATGGGGGCAGCGTCAGGGAGTGGAGGGGGAACTTATTCGAAGTGGTCGTTTGGGTTCCCGTAGATGGGATCGAAACGGGGATCTGATTTTTCAGAACGATAGATATCTTCGACTCCTGGATCAGCGTTTTCCGGGCGGCGACGCTCTTTGGTGGAGCGGCTGCGGCTGTCAAGCAACTTTTGGGGAGCAGACTCATCGGGGGAGAATTCCAGGCGAATCCTAACTTTTCCCCGCTGCCAGCCATTCTTACCAAACCTCAGCGCTTCACAGGTGAGTCCGTCGCCAAACCAACCTTCATTTTCCTCAATCCAATCCTCTTCGCGATCGCTGATCGCCTGAGCCAGAGCATCAATAAACTCACCAACCTTAAAAGTTGGGTTGGTCATTAACACCCGACCCACACTAATAAAGAGCACCTCATCATCGTTCAGGGGTTCAAAGTTGTTCATGTTAAAAGAACCAACCATAGCTGTGTAAACCTTTACCCAACAGGTTAACCCCCAGGTAGCAGACCCAAACGACTAAAAATCCAGTTGCCGCTAGAATTGCTGGACGGCGACCCTGCCAACCTTTCGTAATGCGGGCATGGAGGTAAGCCGCAAACACCAACCAGGTAATGAGAGCCCAGGTTTCCTTCGGATCCCAGCTCCAATAAGAACCCCAGGCCTCATTTGCCCAGACTGCACCAGCAATAATCCCAATGGTTAGCAAGGGAAAGCCCAAACCAATGATGCGGTAACTGATGTTATCGAGGATGTCTGCCAGATTTAAGCGCTGGGGGGATAGGGGATCGGCTGAGGGGGTGAGAGGCTGAGGGGCTGAGGCGGTAATTGCGGGTGATGTAAGAACTGCGGTTGCCACACCCTTGGAATCTGAGCCGAGGGAGGGCTCTGGAGCAAAAGCCATGCCTGCACCAGTCGCACCGGTCTCTTCGTTAGGACGTCGTAACTGGTAATTTCTCTCACGAAAGCCGCCAGTCCCAACGGAACTGCCCCGAAGTTCAATGTTTTGACCGCGAGTGACAACCAGAAAGGCGATCGCCAGCAGTGCCCCCACCATGAGCGTGGCATAGCTCAACATCATGATGCTGACATGCATCATCAGCCAGTTAGATTTGAGCGCAGGCACGAGAGGTGCAGATGACTGCATCGTGCCAGGCAGGGTAATTGCGGCAAAGGCAGCAATCCCCATGGCAACGGGAGCCGTCACCACACCCACCAAACGGCTGCCGCTCATATTTTCTGCAATCAAATGAATAGTTGTGATGCCCCAGGTGAGAAAGAAGAGGGATTCATAGAGATTACTAATCGGGAAGTAACCTGCTTCTAACCATCTGGCTCCCAACAGAGCGGCAATACAAAGGTTTGCGATCGCCATTCCTGTTGTGCCCAGGGACGCCAGGTAGGGAATCCGTGGAAACGCTGCTCCCAACCAGTAGATCAGCATTGTGCCAAATAAAATCGCAAAGGATGCGTTATCTAAAATATTTTGAAGCCTAATCAAATCCATGCCGTGTTGTCTCCAAGCGGTTTGAAGCAGCGCTTTGTATCGGTCTTTTCTCTATCCTACGATGGTGAGGGAGTCAGATGGTATAGCTGTCGCCAGTTTGATTAGGACAGAGGATTAAGGGGAAGTGGGGGCGTTGCCCCCAGCCAGGGGTTCCACCCCTGCACCCTGTCCTAACCAGTATGGCTACGGCTATAGCCTCATCTGTTCCACCTGCCCCACCTCCCACCTGTGCTCACAGCAATCCTTACGGCGATGGCGACGGGCTGCTGTTAGCAGGGTTTTCTGCCCCAGGGGATGCTGCGGGTTTGGGACTGGGCAACGGACCTGGCTTACTTCCTTTTTGAAGCCAGACAAACACATCGTAACGGGTGGTGCGATCGTCGCTGATAGCGGCTGTTACGCCCAGAGAGCGAATCGCGGCTACCAGGTCCCGGTTGCCAGGAGGAAGTTGCAGGAGTGGCAGCTTGGTATTAATTGCCCGATCGACGTCGGCAAAGAAGTGTCCATTGTTAGGATTCGGCTCTGTGGGCACGGCGGTTTTGAAAGCCGGACTATCCATCAAAGAGGTGGTCGGCTTGGGAACCATGGAATTGGCAATCGGTGCTCCCAGGGTGAGGAAGGCAACATCACCATCCATCCAACCCCGAGTAATTGTGGGACCACCGACAGGTAAGGACCAATTGGTGACTGGACGATCGCCCAGCCTCGACTGCTCGACTTTAAATTTGTACTTACTGGCCATTGCATCATCCAGGCGCTTGAGCGTATCTTCCGCAGCCCGTCGATTGTTCGTCTGAACCATAAACA
Organism: Kovacikia sp.; assembly: GCA_049581985.1. Taxonomy (GTDB): domain Bacteria; phylum Cyanobacteriota; class Cyanobacteriia; order Leptolyngbyales; family Leptolyngbyaceae; genus Kovacikia. The sequence continues at coordinate 14,903 of JBAUTA010000668.1, read as the reverse complement.
CCAGCCCAAACGGGAGACTGGATGAACCGCCTTCTGGAGCGGCAACCAGAGCCAGGGAAAACTCGCCTCCCATCCAGGGAAGAAAATCCTTATCTAAATCCATGCCAATGGTGGACTTCAAGCCATCTCGTAACCCTTGAGGATTAATCGGAGAAATCGGGTTTGCCGTGGCTCCCTGACTGTAATCCTGCCAGAACTGCTGCAAATTACCGCCGGACGCCATGATTAAGGTATCGGCTGGGAGACGCCCTGGCATCGTTTTAGCCGTATTGCTGACATCATACCGACGCTGGCTGTCTGGTTTTAGCCAGGAAACGCTCTTGAACCGGATACCTTCGGATTCCAGCACTGCGGTTGCCGCCAATCCCTGGACCTGTTGGAGCTGAGCCAGACTTTGAGGCGAAATTGGTTTGCCTGAGTTGGCAGCGGTAACCGCCGCCGCCGCTGGAAGATTAACGTATAACTTGCCAAAGGATTGGGCCACCTGGATTTTGCCTAAAGCCTGGGTATAGCCTGGAGTCGCTGCGAGAGCGGGTCCTCCCTTATAGGTGTCGATCGCCCGATCCATTGCCTTCGGATCATTGGTGACGACCACTAACTTCCCATCTAGAACTGTGGCTGAGTAGTTCTGAGCCGCAGCACCCTGGGTTTCCTTAATCTGAATGCCTTGATAGGTTCGGTCTACCGACTTACCCGACTGCGGCTTAAATCTTTCCAGGGTTTCCTTGGCCTTACCACCATCCTGTACGGGTAACACCATGATGGTCGATTGCTGATTTTTGGGTACGGGCGGCAATGTGCCAGACCCCCCTGAAGGTGGGGAAGCCGCCTGGGGAGCAAGAAAGGCAACGGTTATTTCCTTACCAATCCAGGGCTTGATATCTTTTTCGTAGTCAAACCCATTGGCCGTGAGGATGCGATCGCGCACACCCGCCAGATTTTGATCGACCGCTGCTTGACTTTGAGCCGTACCAAACTGACGTAGGGTTTCCCACTGCCCAGCATCCGTTGATACTGACAGCGCCATCAACGCATCCTGAGGAATGATCTCAGCTCCTACAGGCAACTCACCCGGACCAGCACCTCGCTGCGTCACTAGCCAATAAGCGACACCACCCCCACCGACCAAAAGTGCCGCAGTACCCAGCGTCAGCAGTAAGGACGGCTTCTTCTTCTTTGTATCAACCATGAGGACAGGGCTTTCCTAATTTGACATGATCAGCAATGCCCTTGTCACTCTAGCAAACCTGGGAGACAACGGAATAGAAATCTGGGAATTGGAGTCAGGGGGGATGGGTGACTACCGAAGACGCGACTGATTGAGCGACCTGCCTTTGTCGTCCCGGTTAATTCTTTGTGTAAAGGCCAGGGTTCGCGAGTTTGTGTCAACCTACTCTATGTCAGCCTACTACAATAGATAAACCTGAGATAAACCTGTAGCTGAGTGTAACCGGACGTTTTATGTCGATTTCGACGTTTCTTTCCTACCTACCCGCGATCGCGATTCTGGCACTTCTCATCTTTGTGCATGAACTCGGTCATTTCATGGCAGCCCGTCTGCAAGGGATTCATGCTAATCGGTTCTCGATCGGCTTCGGTCCTATCCTGTGGAAGTATCAGGGAGCCGAAACAGAATATGCCCTGCGTGCCCTGCCTCTGGGTGGCTTTGTCGGGTTTCCAGACGATGACCCGGATAGCACTATTCCGCCGAATGACCCCAATCTGCTCAAAAATCGTCCTGTTCTGGATCGGGCGATCGTCATTAGTGCTGGCGTCATTGCCAACCTGATCTTTGCCTATCTGGTGCTTGTGATTCAGGTGGGGACGATCGGCGTTTCTGAAGGGTTTAACTTTAAGCCAGGTGTTGTCATTCCAGAAGTCGTCTCCATAGACTCTCCTGCTGCCAAAGCTGGCATTAAACCGGGCGATATTATCATCGCGGTTGAAGGAAAAGAGCTGAAGGCTGACGAGACAGAAATTACTTCCCTGCAAAAAATCATTCAAACCCATCCCAACCAACCCGTAAACCTCAAGGTTGAGCGGGATAACCAGCAGCTTAACCTGACCGTGACTCCTAAAACGGGTCCCGATGGCAAGGGGCAGGTCGGTGTTCGCCTGGCGGCGAATGGGACTCCTGTTTTTCGATCGGCTAAAGATCCCCTTGAGGTATTCAGTCTTGCCGCCAAAAACTTCCAAAACATTAGTCTATTAACGGTTCAGGGGTTTGGCAAACTCATTACTAATTTTAGAGAAACCGCAAGTCAGGTGAGTGGTCCGGTTAATATCGTTCGGGCTGGCGCAAAACTTGCCTCTGACTCCAACTCCTCCGGATTATTCTTCTACACGGCGCTGATCAGCATCAACCTGGCGATCATCAATATTCTGCCGCTGCCGGCCCTGGATGGAGGGCACCTCGCTTTTCTTCTCTTTGAAGGCGTGCGAGGCAAGCCCCTACCCACGCGCATCCAGGACGGTGCAACTCAAACCGGGCTAATGCTCCTGCTCGGATTAGGCATTTTTCTGATCGTGCGTGAACTGATCTTCCAATAGCTCCCACTCCCTACTTCCCACTCCCTACGTTCCCCTTCTCCTGTGATCATTTCCCGCAAGGTGTCTACAAAACAGCGCGCACTTGAAATTTTGTTGCGCCTCAAGCAGCACTATCCCGATGCCATCTGCTCGTTAAATTACGAAACACCTGTCCAGTTATTAGTGGCAACAATTTTGTCCGCCCAATGCACAGATGAGCGGGTCAATCTGGTGACTCCAGAACTGTTTCGGCGCTTCCCAGATGCCGCCGCCCTGGCAGAAGCCGACTTAGCGGAGATCGAAACTCTCGTCAAGTCCACCGGGTTCTATCGCAATAAGGCGAAGAATATCCAGGGAGCCTGCCGCATGATCAGGTCAGAGTTTGACGGCGAAATTCCCCAACTGATGGAGAATCTACTGAAGCTGCCGGGAGTTGCCCGCAAAACCGCCAATGTGGTTTTGGCAAACGCTTTTGGGATAAACATGGGGGTCACCGTCGATACCCACGTCAAGCGGCTGAGTTACCGCCTGGGATTGACAAAACATACAGACCCGATTCGGATTGAGCGTGACTTAATGAAGCTGTTACCCCAGCCCGATTGGGAAAACTGGTCGATTCGGCTGATCTACCATGGGCGGGCGGTTTGCAAAGCGCGGACTGCCCTCTGCGATCGCTGCATTCTGGCGGACCTTTGCCCGTCTGCCAACCTGGCTCAGAAACCACTGGCAACCCCTGAAACCCCGGTCTACTAAATTTGTTTAGAAACTTTGCCATCTAAGTTGCTACAATAGTAAGCTGTGTCTTTAATATCAGCATCGGGATGATCCATGGCTAAGAAAAGCATGATTGAGCGGGAAAAGAAACGCCAGAAATTGGTGGATAAGTATGCGAAGAAGCGGGAAGAACTGAAAGAAGAGTTTTCTTCAGCGACTTCGCAGCAGCAAAAACTGGCAATCCATCGCCAAATTCAACAGCTTCCCCGCAATAGCTCCCCCGATCGCTTGCGGAATCGCTGCTGGGTGACAGGTCGCCCCAGAGGTTATTATCGAGACTTTGGCCTATCTCGCCACGTCTTAAGAGAAATGGCACACCAGGGATTGTTGCCAGGTGTGGTGAAATCGAGTTGGTAAGAAGATTGCGGCTTAGAAGCTGGAGATTTTAGATTGGCAGCAGTTTGTCAGCTCCAATCTAAAATCTTCAATCTACTGACCGCAACAGCGATCGATTCCCAGGCTATCTAAAAGCAAATCGCTGACAGCGTTTGCTATGGCAAATTGGCTGAAAAAACTCTCTGAGAAATCAAAGGCTTCCATTTCGGTGACGATCGCAATCACCAATGAGCCGAGGTCGTTTTCTCCCTCCATCCGCTGCCGGACAAAGATCTGGGCGGCGCGTTCTGCTATCTGCTGATTAATCGTCTCTGGTATAAACTCCTGGTTAAGCCAGTACAATAGTGCTTCACGCAACCACTGTCCCTCCTGCTGTGGATTCTGGGCAGGGGGAAGGGTGATCGGTGGAATTGGCTCAACCATAAGTGCATTTTCCCACAGCATCAGGATTGTGTCAGCCAAAATGGAAAGAGCAGATCATTACAGTGATGATGAGCGATAGCAAGTTTGATATTCCATCCATTGTTCAAGGGTATGCTCAGGGCTATTTTTTGATGGCAGATGAATCGGGGCATAACCTGGGCTGGTATTCCAGTCGGCAAAGGACGCTCATCCCCTTAGATGATCGATTTCACTATCCCCGCTCGCTGCAGCGCGTTTTAAACCAAAATCGCTTCACCGTTGCCGTCAATCAGGATTTCGCTGCCGTTGTAGAAGGGTGTGCCAGCCGGGAAACCACCTGGATTTCAGAGGAATTGAAGGAAATTTACTGGGCATTACATCGGGCAGGCTGGGCCCACAGCTTTGAAACCTGGCAGGGAGACCAGCTCGCTGGAGGCGTCCTGGGTCTTGCGATCGGAGCGGCCTTCATCGGTGAATCCATGTTTTACCGTATCCCCGAAGGCTCAAAGGTTGCCCTCGTAAAACTGGTAGAAAGCCTGCGGCAGGGAAAATTCATCCTATTTGATGCCCAGATGATGAACCCCCATCTGCAAAGGTTTGGAGCTTATACCGTGAATGATTCTGACTACCAAAAATTGTTAACCCAGGCTTTACAGCGACAATGTTCGCTGAAATAGCAGGAGTCAGAAATTATAGCGATCACCAGCTTGATTAGGTAGGACAGAAGATATTAAAGGAGGAGTGGGGGCGTTGCCCCCAGCCAGGGGTTTCACCCCTGCACCCTGTCCTAACCAGTATGGCTACGGCTATAAATTGGGATAAAAACAAAAACCCGTTAGAGAAATCTAGCGGGTTTAGTGTACCTATGAGTGCTTCACAGCATAACAACACATTGAAAGTTGGGAACTCCGGACAACGAATAAATTTTCTGTCTAATATTTATACTGAATACCCAACGTATAGCGATCGCCAGCTTGGTTAGGGCAAAAGACTAAAGGGGAAGTGGGGGCGTTCCCCCAACCACGGGTTTCACCCCTGCACCCGTCCTAACCCATAGGGCTAAGGCTATAAAAAGCCCATCCGATCCATGAAACCGGGGTGCAGGGATGGAATTCTTACTCTTTTAATAGGTATAACCTGGCAATGGTTGGGCCAACGGACTATCAGGACTGCCGGAAGAGATGGGAGTGGGCAGGATGGTAGAGGTGCGATCGTCCTCCTAGCTTATTTTTCGGCCAATCAGTCTGTTCTAACGATGTCTGATGGAGAATTTCGGTGGGTACCGTTGCCGCTGCTAACGCTGGACTAATCACATAAAGGGTTGTCCGAACTAAATTTTCTCGCTCTGTCACCGATGCCATCTGTTCCAACGGCACCAGCCAGATTTTTTCATCCTCCCAACTCAAACGGAAGCAAATCGCAACTGGGGTCGTTGCCGGATAGTGTTGTAACAGTTTTGCTTGGGCCTGCTTCACATGGCGAGCGCTTAAATAGAGGCAGAGGCTTGCTTGATGCGTCGCCAGAGTTGCCAATTCCTCTGATTGAGGGACTTCTGTCCGCCCACTAATGCGCGTCAGAATAATCGTCTGTACCAGCCCCGGTACCGTCAACTCTACCCTGAGCTTTGCTGCCGCCACCTGATAGGCACTGATCCCCGGTACAACTTCAAAGGGAATACTCGCCTCGACCAATGCCTGCATCTGCTCTTGAACTGCTCCATAGAGGCTGGGATCCCCGGAATGCAACCGGACAACAGAACAGCCTGCCCTTACCCGATCGACCATCAAAGGAAGCATTTCTTCCAAGGTTTTGTGGGCACTCGGAACTAGTTCGGCATCCGATCGCACTCCCTGCAAAATCTGCTCGGGCACCAGAGAATCCGCAAATAGAACCACATCAGCCTGGGCCAGCAGCCGTTGGGCCTTGACGGTTAACAACTCAGGGTCCCCCGGACCTGCCCCCACAATGTAAACGGCAGCAGGCAGGGGAGAGATACAGGGATTCATAAAAGGAGGAGAGGGAGGGAAAGGGAGAGAGGGAGGGAGAGGGAAAGGGAGAGAGGGAAGAGGTGTTGTCAGTTTTAAATTGCCTTTGACTCAGTAGGTCGGCCTAATTAATGGTAAGAAGGCGTTTGGGGGCTACGCTCCCAGCAGGAGGTTTCACCCCCTCCACCGCCGCTGCCCTCTTTAAGTTTAATAACGCCCAGCCACTTAATGACTAATGACTCCTGATACCTGCCTCTTGACTCCAAAATTCAATACTGGTTTCAAATTTTCCGGATAGCTCTCAGTACAGTAGAAGTATGGAATGGTAGATGCACCCTGATTTAGCCCTGGAGGTTTCCTCTGGGGCCTTTTTATTGAGTTCTATTCAGACTGAGGTGGAGTCGATGACACCACCGATTCTTGAACTCGAACAACATCAGGGAGATTACGCCGCCCCCTGTAGAGCCAAACCAGCCCCAGGGAGCCAATCATAATCTCAACCAAACTGACCACTTGAGCAATCCGCAGCGAACCCAACATTAAACTATCCGTGCGGAGTCCTTCAATCCAAAATCGGCCACAGCCGTACAAGATTAGATAGACCAGAAAGATTGTGCCAAGCCGGAGCCTGGGCTTGACCTTCAGTCCCCAGAGGAATAGCCCTATTAACACACCAAATACCATCAAATTCCAGCAGGACTCGTAGAGAAACGTAGGATGGAAATAGGAAAACCCTTCATATCCAGGGGGGCGACGATTGAGGGGAATGTAAAGCTTCCAGGGTAGATCCGTGGGTCGCCCAAATGCTTCCGAGTTGAAGAAGTTTCCCCAGCGTCCGATCGCCTGCCCCAAAATTAGGGACGGAGCCACCAGATCCGCCAGTTGCCAGAAGGGAACCCGTCGCATGCGAGCGAAAATCAACGCTGCCACTAAACCACCCAACACCGCCCCATGAATCGCGATGCCACCATTCCAGATGGCAATAATCTGATCAGGGCGCTGGGCATATTCCTGCCACTGAAATAACACGTAGTAGAGCCTGGCCGAGGGAATCGCTGCAACGACAAGCCAGATTGCCAGATCGCTAATTATTTCGGGATCAACACTCCGACGGGTCGCTAACAAGCGGGACAACGTCACACCAATCAACACCGCAGAGGCAATCAGGAAACCATACCAGCGAATTAAAATTGGTCCCCATTCAAACAAAATGGGGCCGGGAGACGCAAATTGAAATGCCAGGGGCAAATCACCAAAAAACACCATGGGTAAATCAGAAAATGACACCGCGAATTGAGGTAGTGCTTGTTCTATAGCCATTGCCAACTTAATTAGGACAGGGGGTTAAAGGGGGGCATGGGAGGTGCTGCCCCCAACCAGGGATTCCGCCATTTGGCTTCGGTGTGCAACTCGACTGGGTGCTCGTCGAACGCCGAAGCCCCTGCCCCCGGTTCTACCTAATATCGCTGCGGCTCTATTGTGACCATACCACGACAGTCGGTTTGGCGCTTTTGCCTGAGGGTCTATTTGAAAGCGGAAATCTGGCTGAAGTAAGGCTATTTGCAAATAAATCCCTCCTGCATTCAAAGAATAGGTGAGGGTTGGGAACTCTTAGGGATAAGCCCGCAAATTGCTGGTTACTTTTAGCGCAACTGCGATCGTCCAAAGATGAGAAGCTTATGAACCAGATTCACCCTTCATCGGTCGTTTCACCATCAACGGGTAGCCATAACACCGGACTGGTTCATGCAAGTTCAGTCCCTCCGTTTTCTTTTGAAACCGTCAGTCAGACCGTTCTCAAGTTAACCGATCTGTCTCTACTGAACCCACCTACGGATCTCCCGCCAGGCTCCTCCTCGACGATTGAGGCAATGCAACAGTTAGTTGGGATCATTCGCACGTTACGATCGGCTACCGTGCCGGTTTCAACTGAACCACCCTCCAATGCGCCCTTCAGCCTTCCCTTTACGCCAGAAAACCTCATTCCCTATGTCAGTGAAGAAGCCTACGAGGTATGGGAAGCCCTACAACGGGAGTCAGAAGGCAAAAGGCAGCAGGTCGATGGAGCGCCAGGAAGCGCCAGGACTGCGGCGACACGGAGATTACCTGGACTCAGCGCTCAGCACTTAACTCGCAGAGTTCTGTCCCCCCTTAAAACCCAAAACTCAAAACTCAAAACCGATCCCGTTCCCCCCTCACCGCACTTTCTTTCCATCCAAACGCTGATCCCCGCCCTGCTCTGGTCCATTGCCCGCAGTTCGTACCTGACCATGCAGCTTGTCGAAGGTGTCAGGGTGCAACGGCAGCAAGCGGATGGCAGTTGGATCGCTGGGATGCTTCGATTGGTGACCATGCTGACGGTCAAAACTGACACAGTTGATTGGTGCTTCGATTTGGCAACAGGCCGGCTTCCAGAGTCGCTGTTGGATGGCAATGTGCTGCTTCGATCAGAGGACAACCTATTGCCTATCTGGAGATCCCCCCTACAGGTTGGCGACCAGGGCGATCGGGTCGAACCCCAGGTGCAAGAACTATTGAAACAGGTTCAAGTGGCGAATCCTGCCACAAAAGCTTTCTTTCAGGGAGCTCCGATCGAATTCCTGCAACCTGGGCAGGACTGGCAAACCGGAGAGATGAAGCTCAAATTAGGGTTTGAGTTTACTGCCTGGGAAGCGGAATTTACGTCCTATCAGGCGTTGTTTCTCTCACCCGATCTGGTGGAAGCCGAACTGCTGGAAGACGCTGATACGGCGGGAACGTCCACTCAGGGTTTTACTCCTCTTGCCCCAGTCTCCCAGGTGTCTGTGGTAGAAATGCCACGCCAGCCGTTTCGAGCCACAACCCTGGTACGTCTGACGGACTCAACCCCGTTGGATCTCTGTACCCAAGCCGTTAGACAGCAGCAAGTACTGGCAGCGATCGCCTACCTGCAACAGGAACCGCTCTCTTCTGATGCCAACAAACCCCTGGCTCAAATCGTCAATAAAGCCTACGAGATTGTGCATCGGACAAATCACACAAGCGACTCTAGTATTCATTTCCATCAACCAGTATTGTTAATAGAGGAATTGATTCCCAAACTACTCTGGCAGGTAACTCGGAGTTCCTACGAGGTCGTCCAGTTAATTGGGGGAATTGAAGCGTCCATCCTTCAACCAAAGGCCTGCTGGCAACAGGGTATACTCCGATTATTAGCAACTCTTTGGTTTCAAGCTCCAGGGATTGATTTCTTTATTGATCTAGCAACGGGGCGCTGGATCAGACCCGAAAATGTGTTTTTGCATCCTGGAGCAGTAGTTCAAAGCCATGGATCTCTGGTAAGCAGTGCTGCCGCAAAATTCACCCGGTTCCAACAGCCAACCCAAATTGCAACCCTATTACGCTCTATAGATAGGCAGCTTCAAGCAGCCACACCCGAAATCCAGCTCCTGATGGGTGACAATCAAGTGGAGTGGCTTGAAGATGAACAGGAGTGGGAGCGGGGAACCCTACAATTGAAACTAGGGCTGGAATTTATTATTTAACGTATACCTGATCTAATGTATACCTATGCTTTTCTCAAAACACCTGCTGCCCCCCTGGAACTGCCGATCGGAATTGAGAATCAGGTGCACATGGTCAGCAGGGACGAACTTACAGCAGTCGTTGAACCAGCTCTTGTCCTGGATGAGTTAACCGATGACAAAACCTTAATGCAGGCTGTGCTGTCGCACGACCGAGTCATTCGCGAACTATTTCTCCAGGCAACGATCCTGCCTCTGCGTTTTGGCACTAGCTTTCTTTCGCTCCAGGGTTTGCTAACCCATTTAGAAGCGAACCAACCGTCCTATCTGGAAAAGCTATCCCAATTTGAAGGAAAAGCCGAATATCCGATTAAATTTATCCCTTTGACCCTCCCTGAAGTTCCTGTCTTGCCTGAAACAAAAGGGAAAGAATATTTCCTGCAAAAAAAGAAACAGTATCAGACCCATCTAGAACACCAGAAAAGGCAGCAAGCTGAAGTCGTTACAACGCTTCAGAGCATAGCCCAAACCTATCCCCAATTCGTAACGAGCGAAACTCAAACTGAAGTTGAAACCATTTACCTGTTAGTAGAGCGCCAGGAAGAATCTCAACTTCATCAAGCTTTCCGACTGTGGCAGAGCCAATGCCCAAGCTGGCAAATGACTTTAGGAGAAGCGCTGCCTCCGTACCATTTTCTGTGAACAGAGTGCAGACCCGTCGAAGCGTATAGGTTAGCAGGAATCATCGGCTAGCAGGAATCATTTTGGGGCTTGAAAGCCTCAAAATCGCCACAAGCCTCCGTATCCAAGGAAACCTAATCTCAATCAAAAAAATCTGGAAGCCTCTGGAAACCCTGTGTTGTTTCCAGCTTCACCAGTGATAACCGCAATCTCAATCAAAAAACCCTGGAAGCCTCTGGGAACCCCCTAGATAACTAAGGGCTGTCTTGAGATGTCGTATACACGCTTAGAGAGCCTCAACTCGGTTCCATGGGAGTTCCACTGAACCTGATCAAAGATTTGATGTAAAATATACATCCCACGACCACATTCCCTATCATCGCAGGGGATATGACTGCTACAGTCTTGGGCAGGTCTAAATCCGTTCCCCTGGTCTGAAATCACCCACCAGTACTGATTTGCAACGGAAGAAAACCGAACCAGAATGGTCTTACTAGGGTCTAATCGATTACCGTGCTTAGCGGCGTTTACGAGGGCTTCCTGAAGACCTAAACGAACTTCTGCTCTCCAGGTGGGAGGAAGCTCGGCTAGTAGCAGATCCAGAATCGGGATCAAATATAGGGTGGAAGCGAAACTAACCGTGTTCCAATGGCGTCTAACGGGACGGGACGAGACAGCAATCACTCACAAAACCCCGTAGCTTTCAAATGGATTAATGGAGTCAAAAACAAACCAAAAAGACCAAAAAGAAAATTTTAGTGAACTTACTTAACTCTTCTGTCATCAAGCCAAATCATTGCTAATATTGACAGATTCCTTGGGTGGCAGATTCCTTAGGTAGGATCGATAGGGCTCTAGCTAGATCATAGAGCTGCTCGCAGAGTAAGTGAAAAACCATCTCTGAAAAAACCTACTTAAAAAAATTCTTTGGAAAAGCTTCTTTGAACAATATCTTTGAGCAAGAGGTTGCAGTGTCAAAAAAAAATGCCCATCAATGCATCCCCTTATACTCATAGTATCAAAGTAGCTCCAAAAAAGCATCTTTGATACGAATTTTCAATCATTTCAGCGGTTGGGTATTCCAAATTTCTCAAGTAAGTTAGGGGAAATCACCCTAGAAAAGTTGTTCCATATACCGAAAATCCTTTTCAACTTCTGCCCAGAGCGATCGATTGTGCGGATCCGTGCGAAGTGCCTTCTTTAAGTAAATTCTGGCCTTATCCAATTGGCGTTCTTGAATCAGATGGCGTCCCCAACGTTGGTAGACGATCGCCTGCCACTGCACCACCTCTGGATCCTGCGGAATGCGCCGGGCTAACCCTTCAATCAGGGCGATCGCCCTGGGAAATCGTTGCTCTCTCAACAATTGCTGCAACTGCTGATAGGAACTTGCCTTAAGCTGCTGTTCAACTGGAGATAAATCAGGATTAAACTGAATGGGATCGGGCTTTCGTGTCACCTTGACCCCAGTAGCTTTTGCCCCACTAGGAGAGGACGGTGTTGCCGCCGATGAACTCCGGGATGTTTTTGCCTGATCCGCTTGTCCATTGCCAGAACCCGCGCTAGCAGCCAAAAGAAATTTATAGGCTTCGTTGACGGCAATAAATCTCTCTTTTGCCTGCTCATCGCCCGGATTCACATCTGGATGATATTGCCTTGCCAACCGTCGATAAGATGCTTTGATCTCATCAAAAGATGCCCCAGATTTCAATCTCAGTAGTCGATAACAATCCGCGAGGTTCATTCAGAGGGAAATGGCAGAATTAACAACGATTTTGCCACTACTGTAAATATAGCTGCAGCCAGGCAGCTTAGGACACCAGAAACAGGGCATGGGTAGGCTGCACCCCTGACTAGAGGTTCCACCGTTTGGCTAAGCGCTCACGCTGAAAGCCCCTGCACCCTGTCCTAAACAAGCAGGCTACGACCATAAAAGGGCGATTAGCAGCTAGCCATCAGCAAAGCTATCACGAACGACTCAGTAGAAAAGTTACAGTCAAACGTTAGAACGGGCAGTGCCCATCCTACCCCTGAAATACTCACGAAGACTGAACCTGATACCGGAGTGAGGCTACCCCGACATCCCTGTTTTATCCCCGTTTAATTTATTCAAGTTTAGCTGCTTACTTAAATCCTAAAGGATATTGCCAGGTCAAAGCAAATAGACTTTAGGATTGCGAGTTCAATCACTCCGGCAATCACTCCGGCAATTCCCATTGGCAGGGCAGGGCCTTCGGCAGCGATGCTTGCGGTCATCGCCCAGGTTTTCGCCCACATGCCATCCCCATCCTGCCCGCTCTATGCCTGCTAATCGGTTTGGGTAGACCTACGGTTTTAGGTAGGAGCCACCTCAATCACGCTATCGATCAAGCCGTAGTCCTTTGCTTCTTGGGCCGACATAAAGAAGTCACGATCGGTATCTCGTTCAATCTTCTCAATGGGTTGGTCGGTCAGCTTTGCCATGATTTCGTTGAGCTGTTTCCGAACCCGCAAAATCTCGGTTGCCTCAATCTGAATATCTGTTGCCTGACCACGCGTTCCGCCCAATGGTTGGTGAATCATAATGCGGGCATGGGGGAGGGCAAGCCGTTTTCCTTTACTACCGGCGGATAATAAAAAGGCTCCCATGGAGGCAGCCAGCCCCACACAAATCGTTACGACTTCGGACTTGATATGCTGAATTGTGTCGTAGATGGCCATGCCAGCGGTGACTGAACCGCCTGGGGAATTGATATAGAGATAGATGGGTTTGGAAGAGTCGTCGGAGTCTAAATAGAGGAGATAGGCGACGATCGCATTTGCAATCCCGTCATCAACTTCTTCTGCTAAAAAAATAATTCGTTCCCGGAATAGCCGCTCGTAAATACTGATCCACTGCTCGTAAGGGCTACCAGGAAGACGGTAGGGAACACTGGGAATGCCAATGGGCATGGGGGACTCCTGTTTAAAGGCTAAAGGACAAGGAATGAAGGATGAAGAAACGGCTGCTTCTGATACCTGATACCTGTTATCTTGCGGTGGCGATCGCTGCCGGAAGATCTTTGGTACTTGCCAGAACATGATCGACCAGACCGTATTCTTTTGCTTCCTGGGGAGTCATATAGAACATGCGATCAATGTCTTTGGCAATTTTCTCAAGCGGCTGTCCGGTATTTTTAGAAAAGATATCCAGCAACAGGCTTTTCTTAGAGATGGCTTCTTCGGCGTTGATCTGAATATCGGTTGCCTGCCCTTGGGTCCCAATCCGGGGATGGTGAAGAGCAATCATGGCATGGGGAAGGCTGGCTCGTTTTCCCTTTGTTCCTGAGGACAGGAGGAGGGCAGCCATGCTGATTGCCTGTCCCAAACAAATGGTGACGATCTCTGACTTGATGTGCTGCATCGTGTCATAGATCGCCAGCGTTGCTGAGATAGCCATCATACCAACGGACTCATTTGCCATCCCAGCCGAAACCGGATCGCCCAGAGAGTTGATATAAAGGTAAATCGGCTTATTCTGGTCTTCCGAATCCAGGTAAAGCATTGCCGAAATCAGAGAATTCGCCAACCCCATGGAAACGGGTTGATTTAGAAAAATGATGCGTTCCTGACTCAGGCGAGTATAGATGCTAATCCATTGCCAGTAGGGACTACCAGGAACGTTGTAAGGAACGCGAAGGATTTCGTCAACAGGCATAGGGGTAAGGGAATTATGAGTTATGAGTTATGAATTTTGAATTACGAGTCTTGAATTGGTAAGAATTGGATGACTTTCAACCCTTGACTTTGAACTCTCAACTCTTAACTTCGCTGGTGGTCCGGCAGAATAGACTGGAAATATTCCTAAAACCTATAACCCTATTTACCAGGGCGTTTTGAGGATTTTCACCCCCTCAAAACAGTCTTGACAGACCCCTAGGCTAAAGCAGGAACAGGTTTTGGCAAGTCTTTGGTGCTTTCCAGGACGCGATCGATCAGCCCGTAGTCTTTTGCTTGCTCTGGGGTCAGATAGAACATGCGATCGGTTTCTTTCGCAATCTTTTCAACGGGTTGTCCTGTGTTCTTAGAGAGAATATCTAGCATCGCTGCTTTATTTTCCAGAACCTCTTTCGCCCGGATCTGAATGTCCGTTGCCTGACTGCGCCCCATCCCAACCCTGGGCTGGTTGAGCACAATCGTAGCGTGGGGTAGGCTGGCCCGGAAGCCTTTTGTTCCAGCAGAGAGAATCATGGCAGCGGTACCCATCGCTTGACCAAGGCAAATGGTATGCACGGGTGGCTTAATGTAGTTGATGGTGTCACAGATGGCAAATGCTTCCGTGTCTTGACCGATGGCGTCTCCAGTGTACCAGGATGTTCCCGTCGAGTTGATGTAGAAAAAGATCGGTTTCTCTGGATCGGCGAACTGCAAATACAGAAGTTGAGCAATAATCAGCTTAGTGACATCGACCCCAAGCTGGCGCTTAAAATCATCAGAGGAAACGAGGGGCAATCCCAGATAGATAATCCGTTCCTTCAACAGAAGGGAGGGGAGATCTGGTGGGGGAGTGCGATAGTACGAGTCTCCACCATAGTAAGAAGATTGAACGGCTTTGATCGATGAACTCATATGTGTAGCCTGAGACAGTTCTACTGTTTTTACATAGTAGCGTGAGAGCCATCGGAACTGCTTACAATGTCGTGTACGGCAATTGCACACAAGGCACACTTCGCCC
>JBAUTA010000667.1:0-1717 GCA_049581985.1 Kovacikia sp. | reverse complement strand
GGTCACAGTGGGATCCCAACTCAATCATGCATTACGCTTTCGCAGCGGGACTCATTGACCAACCTACCCAGTATCGCAACGGATTAAAGCCTGCTGGGGGACTTTCTGATCGGGATCTGCAACAGTCTCGATTCTTCTATCCTCCAATTGATGAGTCGAGTTATCCAGAACTCAAACCCTTCCATTCAGAGATTCTGTCCCTCGCTCCTGCTGAGCAGAAGAACTTTGCGATCAATCCCTCTGCCACTCGAAACTACACAATTCAGACGTTCGGGAAATCGGATACAGTCATGGTTCTTTTCGAGGATCAGAATGGTGATTTGAAGTATGTTGATGGTGACGATGATAGCGGTACAGATTTGAATGCACAAATTAATGTTCGACTTTATCAAGGTCGGCGGTATGTGCTGAGGATCCGTTTATACTCTAACTTTGCTGCTGGTGAAGCCTCTGTGATGCTTTCTTGAGAGCAAGGGGTTAAACCAGTGTGCACAAGCAGGTGATCGCCAGAGTAAGTTTTTCATCTCAGTACAGGTAAGAATTTGGTGTGAGTGCCGCACGGAGCGCGGCACTCACACCAAATTCAATCTAGTGCGGGTAGATTCCCCGCCGCTCTGCGGCGAAGAGAACAAACTGCAATCCGAATCTTTAGGTTCGGTAGCAGATCCGCTTCCATACTGTTAACCTAAGCCACGGAGTCACCCCCGTGGCTCGGCTTCAGAACCGGACGTGAGAGTTTCCGCTCATCCGGCTCCTCTCCAGATTGACCCTTGTCATGGGTACTAAGCTGGGTTGAGAGATTACCTGTTCCACCGTGTATCCGGTCGTGACAGTGACGGTGAATAGGTGCCAAGTTTTCCATTTTGTTGTCGCGGTGATTTCCATTCAAGTGATGAATTTCTACCGCATCGTCTAAATGGAAGTGAAGCCCACATTCAGTACATTTGCCTTTTTGTCGCTTGATGGCGGTTGAGACTTTTGTACTGATTCCAGGGTATGTGCCCCGTCTTCTACTCCAATATGTCCAGTTTCCGTCATAGGGGGACGCTATTCCTTTGACTTTGACATGGCGGCGAATGGGCATTTTGGAATGACGAAGCAGTTTGATGCCCCCGTCACTGAACGTCCATCCTTGTCCGCTGCCGACTAGCCAATATCGGTTAGCAATCCATCGTTTACCCTTTTTGGGATGTCTGAACTTTGCCCATCGCCAGAGCTTTCTGAACACCAGCGTGTCTAGTAGGGAATAGATGTCCGTACTGACCACTGTTGCATAATAGTTACTCCAACCCCTAATAGCAGGGTTGAGGTCACTAATGATTCGCTTCTGAGGGGCAGCCTTGAGCGACTCTATATGCTCTGCTATCTTGCGGTAGTGAGCTTTGACGTTCGCCTTGCTTGGTTTGATGAAGGTTTGAAACCCAGTAAGCTTCCCATTGTTCTTGCCACTGTTTGTTCCGCCAACTGGGTATGAGCGGATGTTGAATCCGAGAAAGTCAAACCCTGGCTTGGTTCCCCTACGGGATTGAGTGTGTGAACAATTTTGGTTTTGCTGGGCTTTAGTTCCAGCTCTAGAGCTTTCAACCAGCTTGCAATCAAGGCTTGACATTCCTTGACTACTTCCAGGTCGGGGTGGAGAACCACAAAATCTAGGGTAAAGGAATGACTTGGCATCGGGAGCAAAAGCCTATCTGTTGCTGCAAGGTTTCCCAAATGC
>JBAUTA010000666.1:0-1767 GCA_049581985.1 Kovacikia sp. | reverse complement strand
CTGAAACTACCAATTCCGATACCCCGTCCGTTTGCGGCGGGGTTGTTTATTTTTATCAAATTGTTATAGGAGTGTACTAGATGAAATCTGGAAAACAAATTGATTCGATAAAAATACTAAACATTGATATTCTCAATACTGATATTGAATCATTGTTGTATACATACGAGAGTGGTTGTTTATTCACACCAAACATTGATCATTTAGTTTTATTGCAACGTGATGAGCAATTCTATCATGCATACAAGACTGCTGAATATGTAATTTTGGATAGTCAAGTGATCTACCTGCTTTCCAAATTATGGAAGCGATCTTTTATGGGGAGAATAGCAGGGTCTGACTTCTTTCCACGCTTTTGTGAGTATCATAAAAAAAATGCAGCAGTCAAAATTTTCGTTTTAGGTGGGTTGGATGGAGTTGCCAAGGAAGTCGGGGCGCTATTAAATAAACGCTACGACCGGAATATGGTTGTTGACTCATATTCTCCTCCATTAGGGTTTGAAAATAGCATTGTAGAATTGGAAAAAATTGTTTCACGTATCAATACAAGTGGGGCGAACACGCTTGCGGTTGGTTTTGGAGCTCCAAAACAGGAAAAATGGATTTTCCAAAATAGAAAAAGGTTGACGAATATAACTAGAATAATGGCAATCGGAGCGACACTCGATTTTATGGCAGGAAAGCAAAAACGTGCACCAATTTGGATGCAAAAGAACGGTTTAGAGTGGTTTTACAGACTTTTACATGAGCCTATCAGACTATCTAAGAGATATTTAATACGAGATGTTCAGTTTTTTTATTATCTTAGTAAAGGGTTATTCGGCATTTATCGAAATCCATTTGAAAAATACCCAGAAGAGTTGAAATCCAAAGAGGAAATTAAAGAAAAAGTCTAAAAGTGCAAAATCTTCTAGGCTTAATTATTAGACAAAAATAAGTAACCGATTGAGCATTGCACACTGACACAATAACTCTGTCGCTTGATTATCAAAAACCCGCGAACGGGCCTTTCCGCCAAAAATAGCTTTTTGCCGAAACATTGCCGTCTCAGACAAAGAGCGTCGGTGATAATTAGCGTCTCGTTTCCATTTTTTACCACGGTGCTTACGGATGGAACGGAGATTCTCATCTCTAGAATTGGGTGCTGCTTTGCGGTTTCCATGCTAACAAATAACCGCATTCTTGCGCGGCGGGATGACAGGCTTTTCCCCTCGACCAACTCCAGAACCATGGGTTATTCGTAGAAGCGCAACTGACTCAAGTATTAAATACTCCTCCTGAAAAGGGGTGGGCAGCAGATGCTCAAGCCTTGGCAAATCGCTTTACTTGTTATTGGTCAGACTGGTTAACGTTTCTGACTCATCCCCAGGTGAAACCGGACAACAATGATGCCGAACGAGCACTTCGTCCGGTGGTGATTCCTCGTAAGGTCACGGGAGGAGCCAGAAGCCAATGGGGTGGACAGTTGGTCGCTCTCATGTTCAGCTTTTTAGAAACCACACGCTTACAACCTAAGAATGGAGTGGCAGAGTTATTCTCCTTACTGGCTAATGCAGGGCGTTCTGCACCAATGCTACAAGCTTCTGCATCAAAGTAGGGCTTGGGAAGTGCTCATTCTCAATAAGCCCTCTCTCTTGCTGTGACCAGATACTTCTTTCTGAGCTGCGCCCAGATGAATTTATCGATTGCTATGTTTTGAATTTAGAATTGCTGTCCTAACAATATTAAACCTCATCCATCTTGAAAGCTGGAGTTTTTGGGATCGAT
>JBAUTA010000665.1:0-3451 GCA_049581985.1 Kovacikia sp. | reverse complement strand
ATTCCACTAAGGGTATCTAGGACATGTACGCTCATATCCTGGTTGGCTTCGAGGAAGGCATAGCCCGATTTCTTAATGCTCTGCAACAGGTAGGTTAATCCTAAACCCACGAGCCCTATCATCATTACAATAATAACGGTTAACTTCCATGAGACGATCAAGAGGGTCGTTAGGTAGGCCAAGAGAGTCAGAATTGATGTTATTCCTGCGAAAAGGAAAGATAACATAACACTAAAGTTGATGGTCTCATTCAGCATGGTGCTGGTTATCCTCCCCATTTGGGCACTATCGAAAAACCGAATAGGCGTATTTAGATAAGTTTGGTATAGACGCTCCCGCAAGTTTGCAATAAATGACTCCTGATAAAGCCCGGTGAGCCACCCTGCCATGTAGAGCAAGACAGCCTTCAGGGTAAGAGAGGCAATTAGCGTAAAGGCGAAGAGCCCGATTAGCACTACATTGTCCTGCTGACTTAGCCAGAGGTTCAAACCCTCTGTCAGTGGCATAGCGGGAAGTTGGGGCTTTCCTTCATTGATCAGAATTTTCACAAAAGGAATCATCAAACCAATACCCACCCCGTCAAGGAGTGATGAAGCTAGCGTTAGCGTGAGGCCAATATAGAGCGTTTTTCGAGGGACCCCTTCAGCTACTTCGAGAAGTTTATCTACATTTCCAAAGTATTTTTTCAGCAGCGATCTAACCATGGAACCAATCACAAATAACCTCTATGGATGAAATGAGCCAAACCAGATTTGGGAAAAATATCCCCACTTTGAAGAAAGAATTAATTTGGCCTGATCTAAAAGTCCAATTTGTTTTTGGCCTTTTGGAAAAAACCAAAGCGGAAAGACAAGTGTACCCAAAATAGGTATGCATTTAAGTAAATTCCATAGACTGCCCAACCGATGGCGCAGCATAGATTTACCAATGATGGTATCAACTAGAGCAACCGAACGTCCTTGCCAGTAACCGCGCTGGACCAACCAGTTAGGATTGATACGTTCTTTTGGGATCCAGTGGCGCACCCAAGCTTGGGGACTGTAGTAAAACCGCTCTCCTTGAGATGTTAAGGTCACATTCAGAAGAGTCTCTTCACCAGAAAGCAAACTTTGACCTTTACGTCCTAACTGCTCATGAAATCCACCAGCTATTTCCAGTGCATCCCGTCGATAAACCACATTAGCCCCCCAAGGACACTCATTAAGCCCAAACCAGCGCGGGGTATTACCAGCATCTAGAGTAGTGAAAAGAGTCTCCGCAATAGAGTTGATCCAGTCCGGTTTAGGAATTTCCCAGAGGGGATAGATGGGACCACCCACACCAACCGGTTTGGGCTGTACCGTTTCAAAAACTTCTAAGATCGATTTAATCCATTCCTCGCAAGGAATCGCATCATCATCTAGATAGGCAATATAGGGACTTTGAGTTGATTTCCATCCTGTGTTGCGGGCTTTTGATAAGCCCTGTATAGGTTCGTATATATATCGAAAATTCACTAACTGCTCTTGGTAGCGCTCACATATAGCGAGCGTATTGTCTGTTGAGCGGTTGTCCACCACCACAACCTCAAAATTACTAGCAGAAATGGTCTGTTTGCTCATTGCCTCCAAAGTGAGGCTCAGACGAGCGGCCCGATTATAAGTACAGATTACCACTGAGATGAGCGGGGGATTGTTTGCATTGGTCACGTATTCTCGAAAAACACCTTGATGTTCCACTTCAATAGACTCCATCTCAGATCCGGTTGTAAAAAAAGCAATAGGTGGTCCAGGCACATGTGTAATAATCCACGCTTTGCACACATCGACATTCACTTTTTTTCAAGGAGTGACCCCTTTGCTCTGCATCCAAAAGATAAAAAACTCGGCCTTAAGCTCTCATGCGAAAGTTTCTTCAATAGTTGCCTGTATTGATCGGGTCAGAGATCGCTTATATCCTTTCCACCATAACTGTATCTTTTCAGATGCACTTTCTACATCTATTGAGCTTATCAACATACCCAAATCTTTCCAATTATAAATCAAAGGACAAGGAAATTCTGGAGAATAAGCTTTTTCCCAATATTGATAGTTTCTTAGCCAGAACTTCGGATCCCAAATTCCGTATTTGATGACTAACTGAGGATTGAAAAGTACTGATAAACATTCCTGAATCCCTTTAGCTTCAATAATTGGAATCGCCCCTGCTTCCAAAGCCTCATAAATGCGATAACAATCCACGGAGTAATTTCCCATCGGACATAGTGAAAACACGGTATTATTCAGCAAAGCCGCATATTCCTTCGTTGTCAGTCCGTTTGGATCATTCCATTGATTAGTGGTATGAAATTTCCCGCCAGGGATGCGATCGGCATATTTGGCCATCTCGTATCTCGATCCCTTAAGCTGCCCCGCAAAAGACCAGAAATACTCTCTTTTACTGATCGGCTGACGAACCAGTCCATCAGTGAAACTGGACTTGTAGCCCAAAGCCAGATGGTGACAGTTCTTATATCTTTTGTGATCTTCTTCTTTGTAGTATTGCCTGAAAACAAAATTTAGATCTTTGTAATAACCTGTAGATTCTTTGTATAACTCATCATTCAGGTGAATCAGTCCTACTTTCAGACCTCTGATTTTAAACCCCTGAATATAGCGGCGGAACTGGTTGAGTTCTTCGTTATACCTCTGGCGCGACCCATTCTCAGAAAAGAAGATTTGGTTTAGATTCGCGACGATGACCGCCCGATCTGGATAAGTATCATCTTCAATAATATGGTTAACCTCAAAATCAGACAAGAGTGAATTGAGCCAGTCATATTCGTAGGATGAATCAGGATCAAATCGCCACCAAACCAAATTAATTGTTTTCATAATTAGATGTTATTTCAACAAAGTTTTCCTAACAAGGTTTGCAGTTTAGCCCTTGAAATTCCACTGCTGGCGAACCGCATCCATTGTTTCCATCATCCTTAAAGTCTCATCCAAAGGCATTACTTTACTTTCACGATCGCCTCGCCTAAGGCAATTCACGACCTCAGCTGCTTCGTAGCTGTAGCCATTCCCCAAAACTGGCTGTGAGAAGGTAATCGAGGAGTCACGCATTGCTGAAAGTACCTTTTCCAACCGGGGAGCTTTATGAACCAAGTATTTCAACTTTTGCTTTAATCCGGATGAACTACTGGGCGGTTTTGATGCTGAAACCTTAGCCAGTGTCTGAAACTTGGTTAGAGATATTTTTTCAGGACAGTAGAACGGGTCATGAATTTGAATTTTTCCCAACGTGCCGACGATCGTGGCTGCATTGGAAGCGCGGGTACAGAACGACGCAGAGAGGATCGCTAACTTGCCATCCGCAAATTCTAGAAGCATAGACGATTGCTCATCAACTCCCGTCGATCCAATAAAGGCTTGACCAAAAACTTGAGTGGGTTCACCCAACAAATTGAACGCCAGCGATAGAGGATAAACGC
>JBAUTA010000664.1:0-1582 GCA_049581985.1 Kovacikia sp. | reverse complement strand
ATCGGCATGAGTGGGATTAACTGGAATTCGCGGGTGTTTGCGATCGATGTTTTGGATGGCAACGCCAACGACCAATCCCTGGCAACGGCGACTCAAAATATGATTAATGATGCCAATAGTCATGGACAGCGCTTAGTGATCAACATGAGTCTGGGCGGTGGTAGCATTGACCAGGCATTCCAGAACCTGATTGCCAACAATCAAAACAATGCACTGTTTGTGATTGCGTCCGGTAATGACGACAACTCATCCCTGAGCTACCCGGCATCGCTGGCAAGTCAATACAATAACGTGATTGCAGTGGGTGCCTCCTGGGGCAGAACCGATTGGTATGGCAATACCACCACACCGGGCGATCGCATTACCTACTCTGGCTGGTGGGGTTCCAACTATGGGACTGGCCTGACTCTCATGGCTCCCTCGGAAGTGATTGCGACGAATGCCACCCGCAATTCCAGCACTGGCGCAGTCAGCTTTGGCTTTGACACCCGATTTAACGGCACCTCTGCTGCGACTCCCAATGTTACGGGTGTAGCCTCGCTGGTTTGGAGTGCAAACAGCAGCCTGAGCGCGGTTCAGGTGCGGCAAATTCTGTCCCAAACGGCTGTTGACCTCGGTACTCCAGGATACGATACCACCACCGGAAATGGCATGGTGAACGCGGATGCTGCGGTTCGGCGGGCAATGGCGCTGTCTCGCGGAGCTGCCTGATCGGAGTGAGGAGTGAGGACTGAGCGCATAAACTACTCAGTCCTCACGCCCCAGCACTACTATCAAAGTATCTGTGGAGATCTCCATGAAATCTGAACTCCCTCCAAACAACGCCCCATCCAAGCCCAAACTCATCCAACCCGCCCTGGCTTCGCTGCTGCTGTCCGCCATCGTTGCGATCGCCAGTTGCGACTCTGCGGCCCAATCGCCGTCTGCCTCATTCCCATCAGAAAAACCGACGTCCCCTCAGAAGGCACCTTCTATGAACTCATCCATCCGTTTTAAAGTTCTCAATTTTGGTTCGACTCCCCTGGAGGAGGGATACGAGCCTAAATCCAGGGTTTTTATATTCCAGGATCAGGAATCCTGGGCTAAATTCTGGCAGCGCACCACCAAGTTGGATGCAAATCTGCAAAAAGCCCCTGCCCCGAAAGTCGATTTTACCCATCAAACCATTATCGGGTTAACTGCTGGCTCCCATCGAACAGGGGGCTATAGCCTTCGTGTAGACTGGGTTGAGTTAAGTAAGGACGCAGCGGGCGATCGCTGGCTGATCCACTACAGCGAAATCGCACCTGGCAAGAACTGCCTGGTTACGCAAGAACCCTCAACACCCACCGTATTCATCTCGATCCAGAAATCACCGCTCCCCGTTGAACTAAAAGGACAACACCTGACCTCGACTTGTTAGTTTAAAGGGCCAGACCGGATCTCCTACCAATCATCCATAAAGCTTGTTAAAAATCTCCCCCTGAGCGCAGTTGAAGGGAGCCACCGGAAATTCGCTTCGATATCCCTCAGCAAACCATAGCTTTTCTTCTAAATTTCCTGGAAAATAAAAAGTACCCCTAAGGGTACCCCCGGATAGGAA
>JBAUTA010000663.1:0-3377 GCA_049581985.1 Kovacikia sp. | reverse complement strand
AATCATGAGGTCCTTCAATATAGCTGAAGGCTAGACCCAGCAGAAGAAATGATGAATGTAGAAACATTGTGTGATATTGAGTTCGACAACAGAGATATAGCGGTTCTCACTGGGGTGAGGTACGGGGGGTGGGGTGGAACCCCCACGCAGGGGGCAGCGCCCCCTGCACCCCTGTACTCCATTGATATGAAAACCGCTGTAGAGTAAACCAGTTTGCTTAATGGCAGTTTTATTTTAGAGTTTTAAAAAACAGAGAGAGAAAACACGGGTAAAATCACTGAGAGGTAATTTTCTTCCTGTTACTATTTTTACGTAAATACCCAGGTTCTATCTACTTGCCTGGGGAACTTCATCTTTTCTTTAATCGCTAAATTAAGTTCAGCTAATTTGGTATGGCGCGAGACATTTGGTCAATTTTATGTAGACGGTAAGTAGGTAATTCTAATGAACTGTCATCAGGAGGTGGTGGGGACTGTCCCCCGGTAGGGGATCTAGCCTTCACCCCACCCACAATTATTTTCAATTGAAGACCCTTGAGTCTCCCCAGATGGAAAACTCAAGGGTCTAGATTTCTGCTATCGCAAGACTTCCCTAAACATAGGTGAAGACGCTCTTGTTGCTGAGACTTAATCCTTTAACATCCTTCACAATGCCAATTAAATCACCGTTCGCAAAAATCCCGGTTCCCTTGGGTAGACCTGCTATATCAGTCTGTAGACTGTAACTGGCCGTACTGCCAGAAGCCGTATATTGGCTAAGTTGGATTTTGTCACCTTGATCCAGCTTTAAATCGTTGATTAGAGCATAATCACTCTTGCCATTGCCAAGATAGTAGATCTGCTTCGCGCTCCCTAAAACAAATAAGTCGGCACCATCGTCACCCTTCAGCGTGTCAATCTCAGCAAGTCCCGGCTTAGCACTGTTAAAGTCAACTCCATAAATAATATCGTTGCCTTTTCCGCCGCTGACTTCATCATTTCCAACACCACCATGGAGGATATCATTCCCTTCCCCGCCATCTAACTTGTCGTTACCTGCTAGCCCATAGAGGACATCGTTCCCCTTGCCGCTACTGAGTTTGTCGTCGGCGCTACCCCCGAAGTAGACATCATCGTTATCGGTACCTTTGTAGTCCACTTTGGTGTTGCTGTTGAAGCTATTGCCTAAGGTCTTAGCCAGGGCTGCAGGAACTGAGCCTGAATTCCGAGGGTCAAAGGCAGGCGCAAGATTGGTTAGGAGAGATCCATAATCTACGTTTGTACCTTTAATGACATTGTCTCCATTAGGCAATTGGGCGGCTGTCACTAGCTTATTACTGATATCGACCGAAGCAATGGGTGCCGGATTGCTAATAGTGATGACATTGCCAGTGTTGCCGATAAAGTTTTGCAGCTTGCCATCCTTGACCGCGAGCTGAGCCACCCAGGCATCGACCGCTGCACCCTGGGCTCCAGTATTGTTGGCAGTTCCCAAAAAGCCTTCCGTGAAACCGGTGACGATCACCTGACCAGCATTGTTGACAGCAAGCCCGGTGGCATAGTCCGCCTTGTCTTTGACCCCAAGCAACTGGATCCACTGGTTATTGCCATTGGTATCAAACTTGCCAACCCAGGCATTGCCGGCTGGATCCGAGCTGCCACTGCCTAACTTGTTATTGGTGTAGCCCGACACGAAAATGTTGTCAAAAGCATCAATCACAATGTCCGATTGGAACTGTCCATCATCTCCTTTAGTGCCAATTTGCTTAGCCCAGACCTGGGTGCCAGTGGGGGTAAACTTGGTGAGCCAGACATCATAGGAACCATAATTCTGAGATCCAACCGTTCCAGTGGTCCATCCGGTTACGTAAATATTCCCCTGGCTGTCGGTGTCAACGCCCCAGGCAAAGTCCAGACCGGTTTTGCCT
Organism: Kovacikia sp.; assembly: GCA_049581985.1. Classification (GTDB taxonomy): domain Bacteria; phylum Cyanobacteriota; class Cyanobacteriia; order Leptolyngbyales; family Leptolyngbyaceae; genus Kovacikia. The sequence goes on along the minus strand of JBAUTA010000663.1, from coordinate 1,471 downwards.
GGCTCCTCTGTACTGCCAAACTGCTGAGTCCACACCACCTTACCGTTCGTGTCTACTTTTGAAAGCCAGGCATCGTATTTCAATAGATCGCGACCGGGATCCGATTCTTTGGCTAATCCCTGGGTCCACCCGACCAGGTAGGAGTTGCCGTTTTTATCCACCGCCAGGTCGTAGGATTCGTCAAAGAAAGGCGTTGTAGCCAGCGGAGAAGCAGCAGGTTGGTTGGGGTCTTTGATCTGGGTGAACCACTGTTGCTTGCCATTGCTATCAAACTTCATCACCCAGGAATCATCTTGGACATCAAAGTCAAGGGCACGCGGCGGTGGATTTTCCTTAATCGACAGTCCAGAGATATAAACGTTGCCATTATCATCAACCTGGAGCCCAAATCCACTGGTTGAAAACCCTAGGGTTAGCTTTTCCCCGGTTGGGCTGAGACTTCCTTCTCCAATCTGCCGTCCCCATAGCAGGTTGCCATTGGGGTCATACTTGGCGACCCAAGCATCCGTTCCACCAGTGGACTGCTTGCCTGCCACAAAACTGCCCCCCGTGCTACCTGCCAGATAGAAATTGCCAGCCTTGTCAGTAACGACCTGATAAACTGAATCTCCCCCCGCAGAACCAAATTGCAGCCCCTTTACCTGGTTGCCATTTTTGTCATATTTGGCGAGCCAGATATCCCCAGAACCCTGGTTGGGGCCAAACAAAGAACCACTGGTTGTTCCGGTGACATAAGTATTGCCATTTGGATCAACCGCTACACCATGACCAAACTCAAGGCCGGTGGTGCCAAACTGCCCAATCTTCTTATCCTGGGGTTTGTCTTTAGGTTTCGTGCCCACGAACTGAAAAGCGTTCTTATCTTTCAGATCCAGATTGACGCTGGGCTTCTCGACAATTAAGCTGACGAGATCGGGAAGCCCGGTCTGGAGTGAAAAGAGGCCATAACCAGAAAATGGAGTTGGCGGGGGAACTGGAGTCGCATCGCGAATGACGATACCAGCGACCTTTGCGTTAGCGACAGATCCAGTGAACGAAATATCAATTGCATTTGCTGCCCCGAAGGTATTGGGTGAGAAGGTGTTAGGTACCTTGATTACAACTGGCTGACTGGCATTGCCGTTTGTCTGGGCGAGGATATCGAAATTCTTCAGCACCGACTGCCCCTCGATTTGAACATCGAACACTCTCTGGCCGGCAGCAAGAGACTGGATAATTTCGGCGAAATACAACTCAACTGTGTAACTGCCAGGTGCTACTGGAATTGAGTATTGGACAGGGGCGAGGCCGCTACCGCCGCCCCAGCGCTCGGTTTCGTAGATTGTACCGTTAAAGGCAGGCTCATCAGGATCAGAAACTCCGTCCGTATAAGTAAAAGAACCACCAAGGAAGGACGTATCAGCAGAGAAGTTAATGCCATCCTGGGTCAGGGCCGGCCCACCTGCGTTAATCGCTGCAACAACCCTGCCAG
>JBAUTA010000662.1:0-3347 GCA_049581985.1 Kovacikia sp. | reverse complement strand
GTGAGGTACGGGGTGTGGGGTGGAACCCCCACGCAGGGGGCAGCGCCCCCTGCACCCCTGTACTCCATTGATATGAAAACCGCTGTATTAACCTGGCAACCGCAGGCCTGCCATTTTTGGGTAGGGTTCGGTTGCGCTCAACCCCTGATCTGCTGCGGAGTGGAGCTGAAACCCGATCGCCCTTGTCATCAGAACCCTTGCCAGGTTAATAGGTGCCGCTTCCCTACAATTACCCCTTTGAGGGAGTGATCACGGCTTAGACCTGGTTATAAGGATGGGTAGAAGTTTCGGTCAGATCATCCTATGTCAGCCATTACCGTTGATTCATTAGCAACGCAAGCCGCGATCGCCTCCATCAACCTCTATCAAGCCTATCTCTCACCCCACAAAGGCTTCAGGTGCCCCCACCGTTTAGTGCATGGCGATGAATCCTGTTCTACCTATGTCAAGCAGGTATTGATCAACCAGGATCTAAGAACTGCCTTACAGCTAGCCCCCCAGCGTTTCCAGGCGTGCAAAGTTGCAGCTCAGACCTTACAGCAAACAAGTGGTGGATGCATTGTTATTCCCTGCTGTATTCCCCTCTAGGTCAACCGGGGACTGCTCCATTATTCCAGCAGTGGGCAGATGAATGGGGTAAAGGGGAGTGCTCCCTACAGTTTATTTTCAACCATACCTTAACGGTTCTTCCTGCGCCGCTCTTCGATTTTGCGATCGCGCTCCACCCATTCCTGGTCCGTTAAATGGAGGGTTGCTTGCAGGCGTTGAATGGCCCATTGGTTGTACTCCGGCGTAATCTCGCAGCCTAACCAACGTCTACCCGATTGTTCAGCTACCACCAGCGTCGTACCTGAGCCAGAAAAGGGATCGACGATCGTCTCGCCCTGATTAGAGGCAGCAAAAATCAGCTTGCGGATCAATTCCTCTGGCTTTTGAGTGGGATGGGGAGTCTTTTCCAACATGCCGTTACAGGTGGTGGGCAGTTCAATCACATCCTTGGGTTTTGCCCCATTGGGATTAGGAGTCCAGTGCTGATGTTGCTTTCCGTTGCCGTACTGACTTGTTGCAGCCTGGGGATGGGAGGGATACTTCAGCGTATGGTTGCCGTAGGGAATCCGGATGCGATCGATGTTGATTTTAGTGCGGGCAGACTTTCGCAATAGCAGAATACTTTCGTGGGAACGACCCCAATCATTACCCAGATTGGCCTTGTTTTTGTAGTGCCAGATCAGCCAGCGACAGGCTTTGAAATACTGACAGGCCGGATGTTTGAGATCGGCCAGGATTTCTGAAAAGCCCATGATGTAAAGTGAACCAGAGGGCTTGAGGATTCTAGCCGCTTCCTTAATCCAGCAGATTGACCAGTCAATATAGTCCTGCTGGGATTCAAAAGTATCCCACTCTGCTTTTTTAAGGTTATAGGGTGGATCGGCAAAGACCAGATCGATCGACTCATCCGCCAGGGTTGGTAACCACTGGAGAGAGTCTCCGCACCAGAGGGTGCCATTTGCATTCTGATAATCAGTAGTTAGAAGCTGCATCGCGGTTGAGACTGATCAGCCGCTCTTGCAGGAAATCCTCCTGATTGACATCTCTGAGCGCACGGGCGATCGCGATCGCCTGCTGGTAGTACTGTTTAGCTTTGGTATAATCGCCGAGTTGTTGGTAAAGCTGACCAAATTCCTGGAGTGAAAGCATTTCCTGATGAGGATTTTCCTGCCCTAAGGCAAGCTTCAGGCGTTCGTTGAGCAATTCCCACGACTGGTTATAAAGCCCCAAGGCGTTGAGCGCAAATACCAACCCGTCGATCGCCCGGTACTGGTTGGGACGATCGCGATTGATCCGAGCCAGCTTCACCGCCAGCCCGTAATAATTGATAGAACGCCTGTAGGCTCTTTGGGCCCGGTATACGTCTCCGATATTGTTGAGCACAAAAGTCTCATTTCTGGAGTCCAGCGCCCGACGACTGGTGGAAAGAGCCACTTCATACTCCTGAAGGGCAAGTTTGTAATGCTTCGTCTCGTATGCCAGTAAACCGAGACTGGTATGGGAAACTGCCTGCCCTTTCAGACTATGGATGCTGTCGGCAATTTCTAATGCTTCAACGAACAGATCCTGGGCCGCCTGAACACTGCCGCATTGGCCCAGAAATCTACCCAAATTGTTGAGCGCATAAATTTGCCCCTCAAAGTCCTGGCGATCGCGGGTAACTGCCAACCGACGGCGGAAAGCATCCTCCGCCTCAACTCGCTTGCCCAAACTGGCGTACGTAAGACCAAGGTAACTGTAAGCTTGAGAGGCTGCTTCCGGGTCGCCTATCTCCTGATAGATCGTGAGCGCCTGCTGCCAGGAACTCACCGCATCCATCAGAAAGCCCCCCGACTCCTGGAGCTTGCCTAACTGGAGCAAGCGATCGGCTTCATCCCTGGCGCTGCTGCGGGTTCGGTTGTTGAGATAAATCGTTAGCTGTTGGTTGAGATCGGCAGCGATGGCTGGACTGACCAGAGCCGGAGCAACTGCAAACATGATAGAAGACAAAGCCGTTACCCAAAGGGCAATTACCCGAAGCTCACACTCCACAGATACCCGGCGCTGATCAAATTTTCCATTGTGCCCAATCATCTCCTCACCCCCCATGCTTCATCATTTCCTACACCCGATTCTCATAAACCGCATCTAAACCAAACTGACGACTACCACTCCGGCTGCTGCCAGCCAGGTAAATCGCCCGGACATCCTCCGGTAACGCAGCTTCCAGGAGCCGATAACCCTCCTGCAACTTCGCTTGAACTTCTGAAGGCGAAAGTTCCTCACCCTCGGCCCGCAGGTAGGCAGAAATCCGAGTCTCGCTCCAATTAAAGGTTTGTGCCATCAATACAATCAGCCGTAGCATGGCAGGCATCTGATCAAGGGCTCTCTCGATAAAGCACCACAGAGGCGGAGAGGCCGCCTGCAAATCATAATGAATGGCCTCTACCGGAGGTAACTCCGAGCGATTGATACAGATGGCTGTGACATTAATCAACCAGCTTTGTAGGGTAAGGCCAGGGGCATCTTCCAGGCCGGCACTACGGAGGTCTAATCCACCCAATTCATGGAAGATATGTCGCCACGTTGTCGCAAACAGATAATCTGCCTGGACGGGCGATCGGGCTGAGTGCCGGATTAACGTATAAACCATCGGGCTATAACGGCAGAAGATTGCAGTAAAGAATTGCCCCGAATCCGGGTGGCGCTGAAACAGCGTCAGTAATTCCTGATCGCTGTAATGAGCCAGCCCTTTAACAATCGGATGATTACACTCAGGAAATGTAGGAATAGCAGGGAATGTAGGAATTGACACAGCC
>JBAUTA010000661.1:0-7240 GCA_049581985.1 Kovacikia sp. | reverse complement strand
CCTCTGGCCTGATCAAGCTGGCGATAGCTAAAGTAAAAGTATGAGATAGCAGCACAGGAAAAAAGGCTTTTATTTTCGTTTCAGGCTTAAAAGCGTCTTCCAATCCTGGATTGACTTCTCAGACCACAACCAATTTTTGTCGAGGGCATCGGGCTTAAATTGAGCTGAACCCTCATTAAGTACACGCTGACGCAGATTAATTGCCTCACTCCGAATCAATGCCCCCTTACGAGGGGGTGCTTCGTCTGCTTTTTTCATCAGCACTAGTGCCAGACCCGCGTAGGCGGTCAGTGAATCCTGGGCAGAGGCCACGTTAGTTTGAGGGGGGGCGGTTTTGCGTGGGGTTGCCTCGGTCAGTTGGACTGACTGTAGCCATGCCAACCTGGCCAGGTCTAGTTGTCCTTCGGCATAGTAAGCAAAACCCAGGGCATTTTGATGGATCACTGTGGATTCTTGTTTTGCGGCTTTTTCCCAGGCATGGCGGGCATCTTCTACGGAATATAGGCTGTTACCAGACTGAACAAACTGCCAGGCTAACCGTCCCATTAAAAAGTTAATCGTTGAGCTATCGCCTTTTTTGCTTAAAACTGGGCTTAAGACGGTCGCTGTTTGGGTTAGAGCACCCCGATCGAGGAGCACTTCGATCGCCTGTTGCCCCTTCTGAATATTGCCTTGATTTAACTGTTCAGTGGCAATGGCGGATAACACAGGGGTGCTGACCTGGGTTAAATCGCTGATATTTTCGATCGAAGGTAAGGCTTGCCCGGCAAGGATTTGGGGCAAGGATCCTGCCACCTGACTGTAGAGAAACCAGCCACTCAGCAGCAGCCCCGTCAATCCAACCGTTCCCGCCCCTGCCCACAGCAGGGACTTGCGGTTTGCGGGTTTTGATGCAGCAGGAGGGGCGGCATACTCAACCTTTTGAGCGGATGGAGCTTCATGGGGCGGCGATGGCTGGATCATGGGTCGAGACAGCCCTTGCCCTATTCCGCGCCCAGTATTCTGCCGTACCTGGGTTTGGTTGGGGGGCAGGGGTTGCCCCTTGGCTGGATAAACGCCCTGCTTGCGGAGGGCGACATCCAGGTTGCGATGGGCCTCTTCCAGCTGGGGGTTAAGTTGAACTGCCCGACTATAGGCCCGGATAGCCTCCCTCACATTTCCCTGCTGATAAAGGGCTAACCCTAAATGGTTATGGGCTTCAGCCAGCTTGGGATTGACCCGAAGTGCCTGATTATAAGCGGAGATTGCCTCTGCCAAATACCCTTGCTGAGAGAGTGCCCAACCCAACCGATCATAGGCTTCGGCGCTATTAGGATTTTCTTGAATTGTCCGATTACAAACTGCGATCGCCTCAGTCAGCTTTCCCGTTTCTGCCAGTAACCGCTCTAACTCTAGATAAACCGAGCCATCCTGAAGGGTGGCTGGCTCTTCAAAGGAATCTTCCACCGGAGGCGCAACTTCCTGGTGGATAGGACTCTGGTGATTAGCAGCCTCAACGGGATAGGACCCGTATCGTGGATTATCTGGCAGAATCAAATAGTTTTCGGATCTGGTTTCTTCCCCTTCCCGGGGCCATAGGTTTTCATTCGGAGAGGCTGGTAAGGGCTTCTCTAAAGCGGAATTTACCAATGAATTTTGGGACAATTGCCGAACAAGTTGAGCGACTTTTTCTGAACCGTCGTCAGGATGGTATTCCGGCTCGTCAAATTCCAGATCATCCGAGTCTAAAAGAGGGTCGTCGTCAAATTCATCCAGGTTATCTGCTGCAACATCTTCTGACGGTTCCAATGAAGGTTCCAATGAAGGTTCAGGATTGAGCCGACTATCTGAATCTTCTAGTAAATCTTCTGGTAAATCCTCTGGTAAATTCTCTGGCAGAGCGGCATCTGCTACGGAGGAGGGGGGTTGCCAGCTAGACTCGTCTCCCAGGCGATCGTTGACCAGTGCTATTTCCGGTTCTTCGACGGGTTCGTGGGGGGGCTGCAAATGGCCGTCAAACTCCGGGTGCAAGTAGAGAATGGGCAATGCCCAGTACAACTGATTAGACCCGTAGGAGGAAAGCAACCCCTGACGGGCTCGGCTTAAGCTCAGATCGATCGGATAAAGCTGCTTTAAGTTGCGGTAGAACAGACGGCTAAGGTTAAGGGCAACATCATCAGGAATACGCTCTGCCATTGCCAGAACTGCCGGGATACCTCGCTTAACCAGCGCTTCTGCGAGATTGCCTTCCCCGGCATCCGCTGCCGATTCGGTTGTGGCAGTGTATCCTCCCTGGCAGGAATTAAACACCGCCATCCGAATGCCGTTGTTGACAAGTAGCCCAGCCAGGTCCTCACCATTCAACGTTTCAGTTAACCCCGTTTTACTGCTGACGAGATAGAGTTTGCCCCCAGCGGCTCCCAGTCCACTATGTCCGGCATAGTGCAATACCTGATAGTGATTATGTTCTAGGGCCTGGGTGAGTTGCTCCCGCCCGGGCTGTTCCAGAATCGTGAGTTGAATCTCGGAGAACCGACTATTGCGATTGCCATTACGCAGAGTACCCTGCAGTTCTTCTTGTAAATGCAAGGCTTCCTGTCTTAGCGCCAGCGCTTCCTGATCGGTGGGGGCAGCCAGCACCATGAGAATCTTCAGCGCTTGTCCAGGCTCCATGCTTGGGAACTGCTGGAACTGAAACGGCGAAGACATGACCGCAAAGCTGGAATGATAGCGGGAAAAGAGAACGTCGGTTCCCGTTGCGATGGGGCGATCATTGCCAAGCACCTCCCAGGGCAACCGGGGTAATCGGCTATCCTTCAGTCCCAGCCGTAAACGCAAAACCTCCTGGCGATGCTGGGCAATTCCCTGGGCCATGACCCAGCTATCCCGAATAGTCCCCTGAAACAGAGCGCTGTAAAGTTGCTGTCCAAACTTGACTAAGTTAATAGCTCGTTGGTCCTGAGACCCCAGGGAACTCTCCAGCAAAGGATTTGAGGAATTTGAAAAAGAATAAACAGACTCACCACGGAGTAGACCCAGAAGCGGATCGTTCATCAGCGACCCCGCCCGTGTCAGCCAATCCTCAACGGGCCAGCTTACCTGCTCCTCCGCCAAGGGCACACCTGGAGCAACCCGTTCGGTTCGCACCAGATACTCATTGTCCCCGATTGGAGTCACAGAAATGTGAAATTCCTGGGTCACCGTTACTCTCCAAGAAGACTGTTTACATTCCGATACCACGGATTCTGAACCAGGTTGCTATCTCTAACCTTCCCGATCGCCCAGCCAGTTGACCCATCAGGCAGAAACATGAACCAAGACCTACTGTTTCTCAGTGTGCCCTTTTCAGGAAAGAACTGTGCCATTGATTGATGGAGTGAAATTGGCTCAATGCTTCCTCTTATAATTTTCAGTGTGGCCTATTTTTCCAGGTTTTGACCAATAAAGTTTCAGCAAATGCACGGAAAGGTCTGCTCAGCTTCATCTGGAATTTATTGATCATGACACGGAGCACCTACGTGCCGGGCGCCAACGGGCAAACGTTACGAAAAATTCAAATAGCTCCCACTTTAGTTAAAACTTCCTATAAAACTCTCGGGATCACTTGCATCCAGGCTGGAAGTGAAAGATGGTAGATGCACCCTGATTTGTTCCCCGGCTCATTTTTGGGTCGGGGTTTCTCTTTCAATTCCCCATCTCTGCTAAGAATCTAAACACCAGTTAGGATAAGGCTGAGTTATTTAAACGATCGGGAGATGAGATTTTATGAGTCGGGCTGTGATTAAATTTTCTTCAGAAGACTGCGGAATTTGTCACAAAATGTCTTTCTATGACCAAAAGGTTTCGGAAGAGCTGGGACTTCAGTTTATTAGCGTCAAGATGCAAGATACGGCAACCTACCGTAAATACCGCAACATTCTCCTGGCGCAATACCCGGATAAAGAAGGGATGGGTTGGCCTACCTATTTGGTGTGCGATGAACCAGAGGGTAATTTCAAAATCCTGGGAGAAGTCAAAGGGGGGCATCCTAAAGGAGAATTTAGAAGCCGCCTCCAAGAAATTTTAGCGAGTGTGAACGGGGGGCTGCCAAGCAAATCTTGAAGAGTGCTTCCTCCTTAAAACACTCTTATCCCAATTTAAAAAATGAAGGTTGCAGATGGGGTGTGGGGGCTTCGCCCCCAGCCAGGGGTGGGACCCCTGCACCCCGTCTTCAATCTGCCCTGTTCGCTATTTAAATTGGGTATTAAAATGGTTCTTCCAGATTTTAGGAACCCAGCAAAGTTCTTGGGGTTGGCTAAGAAATGGGAACAAAATAAACCCGATTAGCTGTAGGGGCTTGGCATTCGGCAGGTATTCTTTCGGTCATAGCAAAGCTCCCTGCCCGAATGACCAGGCAAAAGCGATCGACAAGAAAGGCAATCGGTTTTTTGCCGATTGCCCATTGCCTTTAATCTTTCACTTTAAAGCTTTTGATCTCTAAAATTGGACCGATCATCGCAAAGGACATGATATCCTCCCTGACCTGACCTTCTAGTTTGACCTTCAGCCCAGTTTTGTGCAGTTCCGCAGGAGGTTTGTGGAGTTCGTAGGTTTTTCCACTGTTGCTGACGATGGCCCAGGTTCCTGAACCCATACCCTTCCGTTCGATCGTGCCTTCAACCTGAATACTCATATTGGAGATCCTCCTGGCTTAACAGCGAGACGAGCCAGTGCAAAGCAAAGCAAAGCATTTACTGCCAGGAAAATACGAGCGCTAGCGCCATCTCCGATCCACAGCATAGCAGGGGACAAAGCGGCGCTAACTGCCAAACAGGCGGTCATTCCAATTGCAGTGCCGATCGCAAACCCCTTCCACTGGCTATGCCCCAACAGTAGCGCAATCAGTACAAGGGGAACCAGCGCACTGGCAAACAGGGGATTCAACAAACTGGTCCCCTGAATCGCGCCGCCTAACTCTGAAATTGAGCTACCCAAAATACGGAAGGGCCATTGGGGGGCATCGAACAGGTAAATGCCCTTGAGCAAGAACAAACCAGAACTTCCGGCAATTAACCCCGAAGAGAGCGACCAACCCCAGGTAAAGGGGAAATAAACTCGCAGAAACCAGGCCAGCAGATAGGAGCCGAGCACCATCAAAATTTTGGGCCAGAGGGCAATTACGCCGCCGTCAATCCAGAATCGAGGATTGAGGTAGCCGTTATCTCGCAGCCAGCGGAAGAAATCGCGGAAGGTGATTTTGCCATGGGTTGCCAGTTTTACAGCCGCAGCCGCGTCTAGCTTGCCTGCCCCATAGTGGTTGAGAGCATCGTCCTTAACCTCTAAGGCAGATTGCTTGAGTATAACTTCAACCTCATCAGGTTCCTTAATGCCTTCTGCTTTCAGCAAGGCTGCCACCCCTGCAACATGGGGAGAGGCCATACTGGTTCCCTGATAGGACTCAAACACCGACTCGCCTGTTTCAGGATTAATCGTATTTTGCAGGATGCCTCCGGATGGATCTTCACCATTTTTAGCTCCCCCTGGGGCAGAAAGATCAATGCCTGCACCAAAGTTAGAGTAAGGAGCTTTAGTTCCTTCCGGTCCCAAGGCAGATACCCCAATCACATGGGGATAGCGGGCGGGGTAGGCAGCCGAATTTTCTCCGGAATTCCCTGCGGCTGCGATGATCACAACTCCTTTGCTGTGGGCGTAGTCTACAGCTTCCTTCATTAATTCGCTCTCGCCGCCCCCACCCAGGCTCATGTTGATCACATCTGCACCGTTGTCTGCCGCAAAGCGAATGGCTTCGGCAATGTCAGCTACCGTGCCACCGCCGGATGCAGAGAGGACTTTGAGCGGCATAATGTTGGCTTCATAGGCAACTCCTGCCACCCCAAAGTTATTATTCGTAGATTGGGCGATCGTCCCTGCAACGTGCGTCCCATGTCCGTTATCATCCTTTGCCTCTTCCTTATCATTGACAAAGTCGTAACCTTTGACAAAATTGGTTTCAGCTAAGTCAGGCACAGGGCTGATGCCTGTGTCAATAATGGCAACCGTCGTACCTTTGCCCTTAGTGTCATCCCAGGCTGACTCAATATTGATACTGCGCAGGTTCCACTGTTTGCTGTAGTCAGGATCGTTGGGAGTCAGGAAAGCACTGTAGATATAATCTGGTTCAATAAATTCGGTATACTTGCTGACCTCGGATTTTTTCAGGGATTCCAGCAGGTTGCGAATCTCTTTGGCAGACGTGCTGCTACCCCCTTCAATCACAAAGACATGATCTGCCAGGGAAAATTGGCTATTTAAATGGGGGCTAACGTTATACTGTTTGGCGATTTCCCGGACCTGATCTTCAATCTGGGCAGCACCCACATCTTCCCGAAAGTCCAGGATAATAGAGTTATAGGTGCCTTGAGTCGCCAATCCTGTAAAGTTAGAAATTGCCCACCAGATTCCAACTAAGAACAGACCCACCAGCAATAGTTTCTTCATACCAACGGTCAGCAGTGAGGATTCTTACCAAGATAGCTCAAGCCTAACCGAAATGTGATGAAGAGAATGGTGAAAAAATTCTATTCCCTATTTTCCTCCCCCAACATCTCGCCTTCCCATTTCCCTTACATTACCTTACTTTCCCATGGTTCACGGTCTTCTCTGGTTGCCCTTGTTGGCCCTATTTATCTGGCTCGCCTGGTCTGGTTGGAATGAGTACCAAAAGGTTGAGGCCTATCGGATCTGGGCGGATCCGTTTGAGCGATCGAAGTACGATATTTACTCCGTTTTGGGACAGAAGGAGAATAATTTGACCTGGGGCATCCCAACCCGGCAAGGACCAACTAACCTGAAAACGTTCTCCCTCGAAGCCGTAGAAACCATCCAATTGCGGGTAGATGGACGCCTGACGGATCAAGAGGCGGCTCCAGAAAAGGGAAAGGCCGTGCTGGAATTTGTGTGTGCCAACCAAACTGAACCTATCCGTATTCCCTTTACAGAACCCCCTCTGGCAGCGAAGTGGGAACGGTTTTTACAGCAGGAACTCCAGCGTTTGCAGTCAGAACTGCCTTAAGTGGCTTTGTAGGGTGCTATTAGGCATTGCCGTAACGCACGTTAACCCATACCCCGGTGCGTTACGCTGTGCTAACAGCACCCTACGCAATCAAGGCGCAATTCCAAAATATGGATGAACAAAAGCTGCCGGGTTAATAGATGGTGAAAGCCTTTCCCGCCAGGAAAAGACTTTCACCACTCTGCTTGTTCACAAATGATTTAGGACTGC
>JBAUTA010000660.1:0-12129 GCA_049581985.1 Kovacikia sp. | reverse complement strand
TTCTATACCAGCGCAGGAACTTGCGGCAAATCCTCACTCTGATCCAGGTTGCTAAGATTGCGCTCGTTAATTTCCCTGGTGGTCAGGAAGCGAAAGGTTTCCTGGTAGAGGCTACGCCAGTAGCGGTTACTCATCCCCTGGCTGACCTCGGTGGGGTCTACCATCGGGTGGGGCACTAAGTCTTCAGCCCGATAGAAGTAATAGCGGTTGCCGGATTGTTCCTCGCCCGTCTGTTCATAGAAGTCCTGGCTGGTTTTAAGATCCGTCGCATCGTCGTTGGCAGTTAGCACCAGAAAAATGGGAATGTTCTTCAGCGATGTTAGAGACTGGGGACTGAGGACATAGCTACTGCCAAAGCGATCGACTGCTGTTAAACAGCCCACCGGAAATTGAATGCCAGAATCCCAGGCCGTTTCCTTAATATCCAGCGGACCTGCTAGATTGATGTACCGCCGAATCTCTTCTCCACAAACCTTGAGCAGAGGCGCATAGGCAACCACTTTAGCAATCCGATCGGGATGGGCGGCGGCCAGCCCCAAGGCAACACTCGCTCCGAGCGAGAGTCCCAGCGTAAAAACCGGACCGGGAAGCGCTGCTAACTCCTGCAAGCGAGCTTCGGCGTCGGTCAAAAAATTCATGTGTGATGACGTGTAGTATTCATCGAAGTCGGGATCGTTGGGTGTTTCGATCGCCTGGATAATATCCAGCAGGAGGGGTTCGATCGCAATCAACCGCGCCACCAACGCCGCCTGTTGAAGGGGATTCAAACGGTTTACACCAGCACTATTTGCCAGATTTGAGAAAAAAGTTTGCAGAACCCGATCTTGCTGCACCTTTTCCTTCAGGGGATTGGCAATTTCAGGTTTGAGGTCTACCTGGGGCCAGTTCTTTTCCGGATGCAGGAGGGCATGACCTGCCAGGCAACATTGGTAGACATTAAAGCCATTATGGAACAGGTAGTCTGCCAGTCGCCAGAGCTGATGGGGTCTGCGGCTGAAGCCATGAAACAACAGCACCGTCCCCCGAATCGGTTGGCCCGCCGCATGAAACAGGTAGTAGGGATAGGCACCCTCCCGCCGCTCCGGATGGTGAGCGATGCTGCTAATGTAAGTGTCGATCGCCTGCCGGGTCTGGTCGATCTGCTCAGCCGTAGGCAAAACGGTTTGGCTATTCATGACGATCTCCTCACGCATGCGGGATAGGGTATTCACCCATCTATTTTCCTAGGAAATCCAGTGAATTATTTAAACAAAAATATTTCCCCACCATTGGCAACGATTCTGGCAAAGTAACCAGAAACCCTCACCAACCGTGGGGAAACAAATGTCTTGTATCCTTCCCTGATTCGAAGCCCTATCTTCAGGACATCGCCTGAATGATGTAGTCGAAGTAGGGAGCTGCCTCAGCCGCATCTTCCCCAGAAAGAAGCCCTAGAGAAGCCGCTTTCAGCGCCCGAATTGCCTCTGCCATACCGGGAACAGGAACCCCTAAAGCGTTGTACATTTCCCGTGCGCCAACCAGACCGATGGATTCGATCGGGTCGATGCTGCCCGCCAGGACTCCGTAGGTGACTAACCGTAGGTACCATCCATAATCCCGCAGGCAGAGGGCACGTTGCTTATCTCCATAGGCATTGCCACCGGGAGCAATGAAATCGGGGCGCTTTTTCCAAAGCTCCTTGCTGGCCTCTTGAACAATCTTCTTCTCATTTTCAGACAGCGTTGCAGCAATGCGAGTCCGCTGTTCACCCGTTTGAAAAAAACCTTGCAAACCCTGGAGTTCACCAGAAGTCGGATAACGCAGTTCGTCGTCGGCTTGAAAGATGACTTGGCTAACTACACTCATAATTATGGCTACGTCTGGATATCACTCTGTAGTTTAGCGACTTGAGGGGACGCAAAGGAAGAGTAAATGAGAAGTGTTCACCTGAAGGTTTACATAAGTTAACAATAAGGCTTCCAGCAAGAAAAATACGGAGGGCTAAATCGGTTCGGTGCAGGAATACCGATTTCAACGATAACCATTGCGGATCCATGGCGGGGTGCAGGAGCTTTGGCGTAAGTGCGACTCAACTGAGGCGATCGGTGGAACCCCTGGCGTTGCTTTAGTGGCGAAAGACAATGGCGAATAGGACAGGCGAAATGAGGGTCGGGGAGGCAACCCAAACGGTCTTGACGATCGCCCTCAAGAGGGCGGGAGTTCTCCTCCCTTCAAGCAACCCTATTTGAAATGCCCTGAACTATTGCTGAAGGTCACCCTGGGCTGGAAGAAATCACTCCTCACCTGCCGGGATTTTAGTTTGGCTCTCCAATCACGAATCGCGATTGCCGTGCGGATCATCGGCGGAACGTAGCCCTCTGGATCAACCACTTCCTGTCTGGGGAAGGGTTTGGGGTTGATGTTCATGCAGTAGACCAGATTATCCAGATACGGTTCCAATTCCAGTGCTCGGAGAATTTCTTTAGGAGATTGGTAGCGATCGCGGGGAGCCACCTTCAACATTTTGGTCAGGATATTGCCAAAATGCTCACTGACGGTAAGGTGATCTTTCCAACGCAGTTCACCGCTGATGAATTCGTAGTCAAACTCTAACGGGGGTTTGCCAGTCAGAAGATAGAGGCAGGTAACCCCCAATGCATAAATATCACTGGAGTAGATCGGGCGGGAGGCGAGTTGTTCTGGAGAGGCAAACCCTACGGTTCCGACGAACTGGGTCGTCGAATGCCGAAGGGCAGAGGAGCCATCGCTGACCTGAGCAATTTTTTCCTTAACCGCCCCAAAATCAATCAATACCAATCGGCCATCATCCTTACAGCGAATAATATTGGGGGGTTTGATATCCCGATGGATGACATGATTATCGTGGACGTATTGCAACAGTGGCAGAAACTCAAACAAAAACTGCTTCACTGCAATTTCAGAAAGGGGGCCAAAGCGCTTGACATCCTTTGTCAAGGTGTTGCCTCGGACGTACTCCTGAATTAAATAAAATTCGCCATCTACCTCAAAATAATCCAAAAGTTGGGGAATTTGGGCGTGACTTCCGAGCTTGCTAAGGGTTTTGGCCTCCCGCTCAAAACGCCTGTGAGCCTGTTGAAGCGCTTTCGGATCGCTGACTTTGGGACAGAGCTGCTTAATCACACAGAGAGGCTGCCCTGGAAGCCGTGCATCTTTTGCCAGGAAAGTAATCCCAAACCCACCCCGACCAAGAATTTTCAGAATTTCATAGCGATCGCGAAATCGCTCCTCGGAGCCGCAAATCTGCCCCAAAGGGGTCTGGTCCACATCAGCACGAAATTTGGCTAGATCTGTAAGCGATCGATTCATTAGACCGTAACGAGAGAGGTGAGGGACGTTAGTGTAGATTTTCGGCTTGAAAACGACGAGCTCAGGCTTGTCTATAAAACACACGAAACACCCGAAGTTGTTTGAAACAGTGGGTTAAAGCACTGGTTGTCGGTGGCATAAAGGGAAATGTTTACAGTCACCTCAAACCAGAAACGCCTTTTCAGAACAAACTTGCTCTCAGTCTAGAAAGAAATCAAGGGTTGTGGGTGAAATCTTTAAAAACAGCGTTATTAAACATAGAGTTATAGCCGTAGCTATTGGTTAGGACGGGGTGCAGGGGTGAAACCCCTGGCTGGGGGCGTTGCCCCTACTCCCCCTTTAACCCTCTGTCCTAATCAACCTGGCGATAGCTATATCAGATAGGGGAGTTGTTCGATTTGGCAAAGGATGGAGAGTCCCAGGGCAAGGATCAGCAGGGGGGATAGGGGGGGTGCCCCCAGGTAAAGGGTGCCCGCGCCAAAGTTATCCTTAAGTTTAATTGAAGTTTAATTGCACCCAGCTACTTCCCAAAAATCTGCGATGTCGTAACCCAGATCTTCAAGCATCGTTCGCAGGAGGGGCAAACTCAACCCAATCACATTGCTATGGCACCCAGAAAGTTTTTCAACAAATGCTCCGCCTTTCCCCTCCAAAGCAAAACATCCGGCGCAGTTGAGGGGTTCACCAGTCGCAACATAGGCTGCAATTTGGCGATCGCTCACCTGGGCAAAGTGAACCTGGGTGATCTGGCAACGGCTCAGGGTACGGGATACAGGATAGGGAAGGCAGGGGGTGGAGCTTGAGTTTTGAGGCTTGAGTTTTGTGTTGCCTGCCCCCTGCGCCCCATGCCCCGTACCCTTTTCTGCTCCTACCTGCGGCAATTCAAGCAACACATGCCCCGTATACAGGTTCCCAACCTGACCTCGCATTTGCTCCCAGCGGGCGATCGCCTCCTCTGGATTGGCGGGCTTACCGTGAATTTCGCCATGAATCGCCAGCACTGAATCGCACCCCATGACGAGCACCGGCGAGTTTGAGGGAAGCAATTGAGCGGCGACTGTTTCAGCTTTTCGGAGCGCTAGAACCTGTACCAGTTCCGCCGGATCTGAAAGCTGAACCTGAGATTCATCAAAATCACTGGGCCGCACGATCGGATCAATCCCGACACTTTGAAGCAACCGCCGTCGGGCCGGAGAGGCAGAGGCGAGAATGAATTGGGAAATACCCATAGGTCTACCTGATCCTGAATCCCTAATCAACTAAATCCCTAATCAACTAAATCCCTAATAAACCGAGAATGAGTTAACCACCTGTTTGATCACCTCTTCCATTGTGGACCAGCGATTCTCAGGGGTAGAGGCGTTGAAGGTATAGAGATTGCCCCGGCTGACGGCAACGCTTGCCAGGTTGTGGCGTTCCTGACCGTTTACCTTGACTGCATATTCCAGCAGGTAGTAGGTTTTGTCTCCCACCTCGCGGGATTCGGCAGTGACCAGTTCAGCTTCCCGTCCAGAGCCAGGAGGCGCGATCGCCGTCTTACCAAGCTGGTATCCCACTTCCCCAGGACTGCCCAGATCGCCCAGCGTTTTATTGCCAGACACCGGATTGATCACGACGCTGACATTCTCCGTTTGTTCAATAATGTCGTGAAACACGACATCAGCCCCGCTACTAACCTTTACAGGCAACCAACCATTGGGGTACAAAAACTGGTATCCATCCGTGCTATCCACATAACTCTTCAAGCCGCTAACCGTAGAGATACATCCTTGCAGGCTCAATGCGAACACCACTAGAAAGATCGCCAAAAATCGTTTAAACATTTCTAAAAATTTCTCCCAAGCAGTGTTTTTATAGCCATTCTAAAATTTTCCCATCTCTGTGCCTGATTGCTACCATCAGTAAGCGATAGAAGTGAGTAGGGGTTAGAGGCTAGGGGGACAGGGCAATGATGAGAGATATTAGGGATATTAGGGATATTAGGGATATGGGGGCTAAAGAATAGGAAACATTTGCACTAATGCCTATCTATCCCCACGCCCCCCCTTTCACCCTCCACCCTTGCTCCCGTCGCTGGACACTTTAGATGAATTTCAGCCGTAATGTAATAAAAGGTGGAGAAATCGTACACTATAAGGCTGCACGGTTTTTTGCGTTTTCCGGAACAGATTTAGGTTTTGGATTACTCAACAATCATTAACCTGGCCCAAGAATACTCTCCCAGCCAGACGACATAGATGTTCCCGTAAGTGTAATGCAGTTGAACAATTTACCTCCCCAGTCAACCCCTATGATCCTTGACAGTTTGCCAACTCCTCCTACAGTGGACGAGGTGTGTCCTCGACGAGCGAGAGCGCAGATTGATCTGATGTTGCTGGCGATCGAGGCTTTAGATTTAAGCGGTTCAGAGGCAATTCTGCTGACAGCGCATGAACTAGAGTTTCAGGTGATCATCCCAAACCGGGTTTCCCTATGGCGACTACGCAGCACGAATCCTCTCCGGCGTAACAGCCAACGCCGCCCATTGACGTTAACGGAAGCGAAAGCGTTAGTAGTGATTGGCTCCTACCTGGCTCGTCGGCTGACGGTGCTTATCCGGCAACTTTTGTTGGCATATCAACAGCTCAGTGAAAAAGAATTATCGCTAGAGCATCATTTTCGTCTGTATGAATATTTAGAGCGGTTTCGAGCCCACTTCCGATCGCGGATGAATCCTCGTCGAGCAGCTGTCGCCGCCTATAATTCGGACGAGAAGTTAAACGAATTAGCTTTGAATCTGTTGGCCCAACTATTATTTTGTACAGGAACCTACGGCATGCAGCGGTTTTGGGTCAGCCTATTTGATGGAGAGGTGGCATGACAATTCAGCGTCAGTATAGTTTGCCAAATTGCACGTTGATGCTAGAAGGACTGGGTGATATGTCCGTCACGCATCAGCCAGAGTTACGTCCGCTGATGTCGGTTCTGATTAATGCAGAATGCCATTTACCCGGCCAGGAAAAGCCCCTATCGGGAGGCCGGGAGTTCTTTGAAAACCTGGTAAACGCCGTTAGCCAGTATGCCCAGGAAGTAATCGGAGGAATCTACAATCTGAGCCGTCCGATGGAAAATACGTCGCTCGTGCAACTCCATCGACTTGACGCGACGCACCACCGAATCAGCATTTTACCGGAGGGTGCGGTTCCCGGTTCTGGAATTGCGGCGCAATTAACCCGTCATGTTGATCTGACGACCGTTCAGTTGTTTGATTTGATTGAAGCAGTCGATCAATTTTTTGCGGATAACCAGACGCTACCAGAGTTAACGCTGAATTTAAAGCCGCTGCCCAGACGGCATTACCGCAGCAGCGCGCCAACGGCACAGCGATCAATTCCGATCGTTGTAGGGGCATCGAGTTTGGCAGCGGCGTCGATCGCCCTGTTCTTTGTCCCCTTCCCTAAGGTTAGCGAACCCACCTGCCTGACGGCTAAGCCTGGCTGTACCTCCAATGCAACCGCTGGTTCTTCCCCTTCGCCGACGCTCTCGCCCGCTGCCAGTAGTTCCCCCAGCCCTAGCCCCAGTCCCACATCTACCACTGCCGTCAGCCCTAGCCCAGCGGCATCGGGTCAACCTGACCTGGCGAAACTGGAAGCAGCACTGGTCAGTGCTCCGGAGATTAAGGATGCAACAGAAATCGGAGCTTTACAAAAGAAACTTTATAGTCAGATTAACGATGCCTGGAAAAATCGCACATTAGTTACCCAGGACTTAGTCTATCGGCTCGGAGTCAGCAAGGATGGGGCGATCGTAGGCTATAAGCCCGTCAACCCTGCCGCTAGCACAAATGCCAAACTAACGCCCCTATTAGATTTACTTTCCATTCCTGCCGCTAATGCCAGCCAACCAGACTCCGAACCGATCGCCCAATACAAGGTAGTGTTTACCTCTAGTGGCGTATTGGAAGTCGCTCCCTGGAATCAGGTCATGGCCTCACCGTTGAACAATGCGCCGCCTGAAATCACCGATGCAGATCAGCTCAAAGACCTCCAGCAAAAGCTCTACGACCAGATCGACAAGAACTGGAAGGAGCCTCCAACCTTTGAACAGGATTTGGTCTTTCGAGTACGGATGAAGCAGGATGGCACCATTTTTGACTTCAAGCCCAATAGTCAAACTGCCACCGACTATCTACAGGAAACCCCCCTACCTAAATTAGGTAACCCTGCAACAGACGGTGACAGCTCATCCCAAGAATCCCTTGCCCTATTTAAAGCCGTTTTCAAACCCAATGGCGTTCTAGAAATCAGCCCTTGGCGAGGAAGGAAGGACTAGTGTTGTAAACACTAAATTTTGCACCATGGGGGTTTGGGCGTTTCGCCTCCAAGCAAAGGTTTTACCCCTTCCCCTCCTTTCAAAACTTTATTTTTGTTGCACCAGAGGGCTGGCAAGAACCATTCGAGGAGCTTTCAGCCCCTCGAATACCTCTCGTTCCCAACCAGGAAAGAAGGGCATAGCTCCCCCTAAGATTGCGGTCCCATCCAGATACTGGTGACCGCCTGACCAAAAGTGATGGGATGATCCTTTTTGGCTGGCTTCGTCTGCCCGTCAGCAGCCACTGCCCATAATTGCCACTCCTGATCGCCCAGGTTACCCGTTCGAAACAACACCCGATCGGGATCGCGCTGACTCCAGCCTAGAAGAATGGCTGTTGTGTATTGAGAGCAGGTTGGAGCCACGGTGCTAATCTGATTTGCAACCCGATCGATGATCACGGCATAGTCCGAAGCAACATCGGAACAAAACAGAGACTCAAACACTCGTGCTAAAAGCCGCTCTCCCGACTTCGACCAGGAAATCGGGACCACGATCGAAATCTTCCCTGATGGATCGCCACCATTATTCAAGAATGGGTTATCTGCCAAGGGTGAGGCAGGGGTAACCGCCTGCAAATCTCCCGTTTCTAAATTCTCTAAAAACAAAATGCTGCTGACGTTGCTGCCCCAAAATTCAGCTTTCGCCTGCATTTGAATTCGACTGTAAGCAGCATATCGCCGATCGCAGGAAAGAAGAGATTGGCTCCTGTAGTAGTGCTGCCGAATCGCAGCACCTGGAGGAATCTCCGTCAACATCGCCATCACCCAATTCCAGGGAACCGGATGAGGACTCTCCAGGGGATCAAGCTGTACCGACTGCTGAGACATCATAAAAACTAAGATCACTAGAGCGATGGGTAGGGATGCCAAATAGGACAGCTTCCTGAGAACCCGTCCGACGGCTTAAAAAATAGTGCGTACACGAAGCTCAAATACCTGACGCTCTGGCTGATCTCGATCGTCCAAGCCAGACGCCTCCAAGCTTAATTCTCCGCTTCACAAAATAGGGTTAGACCTTAACCTCAAACTGGGACAACGACCAGCGCCAATTCTGAAGCTCCAAGCGAGCAAACCTGGACTGCCTGAATTCAAAGTCTCTGGTCTATAACCTAAACTCCATGAGAGAACACACCCCACAATGGTCAATCAAGTCAGACTAGCCATCAAGTGAGAAACAAGCTAGAAAACTTACCTTTATGTATAACAGTCAACGCCCTTTTAGGCGAACCAATTATTCAAGTTTCCAAGATACTTAATGTTTTGATAGAAGAATCGCCCTGAGTCCCTTCAAGTTTTTCGTTTAGCAGGATTTTGTTCATGGAAGTTATCTTCTTCGGCACACCGCAATTTGCCGTTCCCAGCCTTGAGCGGCTGTTGAGCCATCCAGAATTAAAGGTGCGGGCAGTCGTTACCCAACCAGACAAACGGCGGGGGCGAGGCAACCAGCTTGTGCCTTCCCCGGTCAAAGAAGTGGCCTTAGCACATCACTTACCTGTCTGGCAACCCAAAAGCGTCAAAAAGGATACCGAAACCCTGGAAAAGCTTCAGACTGCCAGAGCAGATATATTTGTGGTTGTTGCCTACGGACAAATCCTTTCCCAGGCAATTCTAGAGATGCCTCGCCTGGGCTGTGTCAACGCCCACGGTTCGATTCTACCCAAGTATCGGGGAGCTGCTCCGATACAATGGAGCATTTACCAGGGTGAAAAAGAGACGGGAATCACCACAATGCTGATGGATGTGGGAATGGATACGGGGCCGATGTTGCTGGAAACTCGCACCCCCATTAGACTATTGGAAAATTTTTACGATCTGACAGCACGGCTAGCGGACATGGGTGCAGATTTGCTGATCGAAACCTTACTGAAGTTAGAGCAGCAACTCATTCAACCTATTCCTCAAGACGATACCCAGGCAACCTATGCACCACTGATTAAAAAAGAAGATTATCGGTTGGATTGGACCCGATCGGCGATCTCGCTCCATAATCAGATTCGCGGCTTTTTCCCCCACTGTCAGGCAACCTTCCGGGGCGAAGCTCTTAAAATTACGGGCACTGCTCCGCTCGGACCCGCCTACTGGGCAGAATTGCCCGTTGAGCTAAGCGCTCTTCAACAAGATGGCTCAATCTTCCACAAAACCGGCCAACCAGGAGAGATTTTGACCATCGCCCGTGGCCTGGGACCGATCGTTCAAACGGGCGATGGAATTTTATTGCTGCGAGAGGTTCAACTAGCCGGAAAGCGTCCCCAGTCAGGGGCAGATTTTGCCAATGGGAGTCACCTTGCGCCAGAAGAGGTGCTAGCAAATGGAACCTAACCACTGGTCACGCCCTGGCGCTCGTAATATCGACATCCTTCACAAGGCCCCGCAGGATTGACCGCACAGCGGAGCAGTTCAGACCTGGCACTGAAACGGCAACTGGCTTCACCGATGACCCAGCGTCCATCTACCAAGCTTTTCTCCAGCGGTCGTTCAGCCGATTGGACATAGAGAGAAACCTTGTGAAGCCGATAGCGGCCAGCTTTTAGCTGATAGCGATGGCGTCGCTCTAAAACCGCATAAGTTTTCCCCTGAAAATCAAGATAGGCACCCGGCTGAGGTGTCCAATCCAGTTGAATGGTTCCTAAAGAGCGTGGCGGGTGAGTCAGAATCACCTCAGTCAGTAGAGGATATGGCTCCATGAAAAGTGTTATCTAGCTCACACAGGGTTATCTGAATACTAACGGCACTTAGTAATTTAGCTTCGCTCCTTTAGATTCTGTTCAGATCTAAACCAAAAAGGAGTTAGGGTCTTAAGAAAGAAAAGCTTAGGGGCTTTATTATCTGACTCTTGAATTTAATTTTGGGATAAAGAATAAAGATCAGACTGCTTACCTTTGATCCTTATCCCCTTTATCCCTTAAATCCTACTACCGATAGTTGACACACTGACTGAACATACTAATGCCTGTTATGATATAAGTGTTGAGGATTTGTAACTAAAACCTGAGGTTGACTGTAGCTAGAAGAACAGTAATCCGGCGTGGATGCTGCACTTTGGTTGCTCTCAGCCAGAATTATTGTGACGCAATGCCTGCTAATCGCTGTTTGTCGCAAGCAGGTTTTTTAATGTGCTTTTGTCTGATCACCTGAAACTTGGGAGAATATATTGTTCATGACTGCATCATCTCTGGTGCCCAATAGTTTGGCTTCCATCCAACCGGAATCAAGGCTACGCTTGAAAGATATCCTCAAGACGTTGCCAAAGGCTTGTTTCCAGAAGGACATGCGAAAAGCCTGGACTGCTGCCTTTGTGACTGTGTTGATGGTTGGTTTGGGATACCTGAGTCTCGTAGTTGCTCCCTGGTTCTTGTTGCCGATCGCCTGGATCTTTACCGGCACAGCCCTGACTGGAGCTTTTGTTGTCGCCCATGATTGTGGTCACCGTTCCTTTGCCCAACGGCGTTGGGTCAACAATTTAGTTGGGCACCTGTTCATGCTGCCCCTGATCTATCCATTTCATAGCTGGCGCATTCATCACAACTACCATCACAATCATACCAACAAGATGGATGAGGATAATGCGTGGCAACCTTTAAGACCTGAGCTATATGTAGAAATTGGGACACCCATTCAGAAAGCCTATGAGGCAACGCGGGGACGCCTTTGGTGGGTCGCGTCTATTGCTCATTGGGCAGTTTTACACTTTAATCCAGAAAATTTTGAACCAAAAGATCGGCCCCAGGTGAAATTTTCAGTTGCTGTCGTGATTGGATTTGCTGCGATCGCCTTTCCTATCCTGATTGTTACCACCGGGTTTTGGGGATTCGTTAAATTTTGGCTCTTACCCTGGATGGTCTTCCACTTTTGGATGAGTACGTTCACGCTGGTACATCACACCGCACCCGATATTAATTTCCAGGAACCAGAGGATTGGGATGCAGCCAAGGCACAGCTTTCAGGCACGGTTCACTGTGAGTATCCAGGCTGGGTCGAGTTCCTATGCCACCACATTAACGTCCACGTCCCCCATCACCTTTCGACCGCTATTCCCTCCTATAACCTGCGCCTAGCACACCGCAGCCTTCAGCAAAACTGGAAAAACCAGCTTTACGAAACTCGCTTTTCCTGGGCTTTGATGCGCCAAATTACTGATGAATGTCATCTGTACAATTCACAAGCAGGCTATCAGTCGTTTCGGGAGTTCCACAGTCAGGTTAATGGGGCAGGAGAGTGATATAGGGAGAGGTTAGTTTTACCCTTCAAGCCTGAGAAAGGATAGAGAGTTCCTGGGCTTGCCATAAAAGGTGAGATGAGGGGACATTTCCTAGCCTCCTACGCTCTCGTCATCTTTTCCTGTCTAGCATCCAGTAGGTAGGCCCTAATTAGTTGTCAGCAAGGGTGAGGGGTGTGTACCCCTCACCCTGCTTTTTAAGTCGCTTTGATTTTAAGTCGCTCTAAAAACGCC
>JBAUTA010000659.1:0-3806 GCA_049581985.1 Kovacikia sp. | reverse complement strand
GCGTATGGTTATGTTCACACAAATGGTATCAGCAATCAATAAGCTATGCTTTAGAGATCCTGTTTAGTTAAATAAACTAAAATTATGTTTTAAGTCTCCAAATGTGATTTTGTAAACATTATTCGATACAAAAGTTTTCATCGGAAAAAGTTTTCATCGGCAAAGCGGGAAATCGGCAGTCCGACAACCCGGCTGTGATGAAAATTTGACGAAAATCCCAGGAGGGCAAGCTTAGGAAGGCAAGTTTAGGAAGGCAAGGAGAGGCGGAATGATCGCCTACTCTTCTTCCCTATCGAGTTGGGGAAATTGCTCGAAGAGTTTGGTAATGAGCATATACAGTTCATCCAAGATCTCTTCCGCGCCTTCTTCATCCACCTCAGCTAGTAGTTGCTCAATCCCGTTGATGCCTTGAATGAGAAGATCGGACTGTTGACGGTCAAGGGAAGCCATAGTGAGTTCTTGGTTTTAGTGAGTTCTTGGTTTAACGGTTTGTTACCAGTCCTGTTACCAGTCTTGTTACCAGTCTTGTTACCAGTCAGGGTTGTCGGGGGTCAGTTCCTGACCCAAAGGACTCAGCCAACGCTAGTTTGGTTCGCGCCACCGAAGATCGAACCCGTTCCATCTGCGACTCATAGGCAGCTTTCTGTTGCGGCGATGCATCGCCTGGGTTGGCTCTCAAGATTTGTTCATAAAAGCGAAAGATTTGAAATGCATAGCTGGCGATCGCGACCTGCTCCTGAGACAGCGTCTTGACGCGCTTGACCAAATCAGCACAGGTCGCAGAACCCGGTAAGACAAAGACATCGGCATAAAGCGGAGGTAGTCGATCGGACCGTTGTTCTAATTCATCTAATAGCCCGATGGCTTCTTCAGATAGCTCCCCATCAAAATCAGCCAGAGAATTTAACAGGGCTAACAGCAGGGATTTGGAACGTTTTCGTTTCAATTTAAACCCGTACAGTGCTAATCAACTCCAAGATTCTAGCAAGACTCATCCCGCATATCGATATGCGGTGGTTTGAAGTACGATCTCACTAACCGATGGGAATCAGCGATTGCTTAATTTACCCTTGGAGGGGCAGAGATGGAACAGCCAGAACGGGTAACCTGGTTACGCCAGGAAACTAGTCTAGAAATGCTGTCTGACGAAGCTTTGGAAGCGATCGCTGGGGCGGTCCAGGCCGAGACTTTCCAGGAAAATCGCCGTTTAGTTCTGGAAGACACCCCCCCAGAAGCCCTTTACATTCTCAAATCGGGACGGTTAGAGAGCTATCACACCAGTACAACCAGTGCTGCCACTGCGGTCAGCCTGTTGCCGGGTAGCATCCTGCATTTGAAAGAACTTTTATTGGATCAACCCGTTACACAGACAGTCATTACCCTTAGCGATTGTGTGGTATGGGTCATTCCCCGTCCAGCATTTTTGGCGATCGCCCAGCAGTTTCCTGAAATCGCCCAGACTTTCTCGCGCCAGTTGGCCACCGAACTTGATCAGGTATCCGCCCAATTGGAGTACGAGCGGGAGCAGCAGATCGCCTTACGTCCTTATCTGATGCCCAAGGTCAGGCGCGGTATTGTGGGCACCAGTCGCTATGCTGTCCGGTTACGTCAGGAAATCCGTAAAGCAGCCCAGGATCGCAAATCCGTGCTGATATTTGGCGAACCGGGATTGGGGAAGGACAATGTTGCCGCATTGATTCACTTTGGCTCTAAGGCACGTCATGAGCCAATCATCAAGATCAACTGTGATACGCTACAGGCAAGCGGAGCAGAGTTATTCGGGCGGGCGGGCGGCAAGCAAGGGCTGATTGAGTGGGTGGGGGAGGGCACCCTCCTCCTCAACAATATTCAGGAATTACCCCCCGATTTTCAAGACAAGCTGGTAACCCTACTGGAAACGGGAGAATACACCCCGATCGAACGGGCAGGGGAAGCGGCAGCGACGCCTCGTCGTTGTCGGGCACAGATCATGATGACTTCCGAAAAAATGCTCCCGTTTCTGGAGCGCAAGGAATTGGTAACGCACACCATTCGGGTGCCGCCCCTGCGGGTACGCAAAGCAGACATTGCTGCCCAGGTGGAGTACTACTTGAGTTTGGTTTGCCGTACCAGGGGCGTTTCCAAGCCAAAGGTAACGCCTGAAGCGCTGCGTCGGCTCCAGGGCTACGACTTCCCTGGCAACCTGACCGAGCTAGAAAGCCTGGTTGAACGGGCAATTTTGCAAGCGGATGGAGCCACGGAACTGACGGAGGAAGTTTTCTGGTCGGTCAGCACCAGGGGGAGACGGTTTCGCGTCAATTTATTAAACGTCTACCCTAAGCTGCGGCAGTTTCTTCGAAGCCCCTGGTATCCCGATCGGATCAACTATGGCTTTACCCTGGGCGCTTTTGCGGTCGTGGTGGCCCTGCTCATGCTCGGTCCCCAGGATCGGCAGCATAACATCGCCCTGAACCTGTTCTGGGCATGGTGGTGGCCCCTGATTCTGGTGGCCTTTCCCTTTGTCGGGCGGCTCTGGTGTTCGGTCTGTCCGTTCATGATCTACGGTGAACTGGCTCAGAAATTTTCTCTTTGGCTGTTTCCTCGCCAACTCCAGCCCTGGTCGCGCCATCAGGCAGAGAAGGGGGGCGGCTGGTTCCTGTTTGGGTTGTTTGTGCTAATTCTGCTCTGGGAGGAGCTCTGGAATTTAGAGAATACAGCCTACCTGTCCGGTTGCCTGCTGTTGCTGATCACTGCCGGAGCTGTCATCTTCTCGCTGTTGTTTGAGCGACGTTTCTGGTGTCGCTACCTCTGCCCGATCGGGGGGATGAATGGACTGTTTGCCAAACTGTCAATGACCGAACTGCGGGCGCAGCAGGGCATCTGTTCAGCAACTTGCACCACCTATCAGTGCTATAAGGGTGGCCCCCAAAAAGGTGAGGGGCAGGAAACAGGCGGGTGTCCCCTTTACTCCCATCCGGCGCAATTGGAGGACAACCGCGACTGCGTTCTCTGCATGACCTGTCTAAAAGCCTGTCCCCACCGTTCCGTAGAGTTTAATTTGCGCCCACCCGGCATTGAGTTGTGGACCACCCACGTCCCAAGCTATTCCGAAGTCTGCCTTCTGTTTATGCTGTTGGGCGCGGTATTTCTGCATCGGCTACCCGAAATAGAGCAGCAATTTGGTTGGAACCTGCATCTGGATCACTTTGGCATCCATGCGGGCCTGTCTCTTCTAGTTTTGCTGGTGCCAGGGGCGATCGCCCTCACCGCCCATCCCCTGATTCGCCTGATCAGCCGTGCTGTCAAATCTCGCCCCTTTTTGGAACTATCCTATGGCTACCTGCCCCTGGTTCTGGGCGCAAACCTGGCCCATTACTTAAGGCTGGGGCTAACCGAAGCGGGGCGTATTGTGCCGGTTACGTTCGCCACCTTTGGCTTTGGGACTGCCAACCTGCCTGTTGCAGTTGCCCATCCAGCAGTCATCGCTTTTCTGCAAGCAACGACGTTAATTTGCTCATTCTGGCTGAGTGTATTTCTGACTCAAAAAATTGCCCGTCAACCTCTTTGGAACCTGCTGCCCCAATACCTGGCCATGGTTGTGATCGACACTCTTCTCTGGAAAGTGATTGTCGGCTGGTAAGGAGCTGGGCCTTATTAACTAACATTGCCCATCGGGGTGGAGGGGGTGAAACCCCCTGCCTGGGGGCTGCGCCCCCACCCCCCTGCTTACAATTTCTCAGGCCGACCTGGTTAAAGCCAATGGGGGTGGAGGGGGTGAAACCCCCTGCCTGGGGGCTGCGCCCCCACCCCCCTGCTTACAATTTCTC
>JBAUTA010000658.1:0-2667 GCA_049581985.1 Kovacikia sp. | reverse complement strand
GAAATGAGTGATTCCATCTGTTGCCTTTGATCTTCAAGGCAAATAGGAATGAGTTCTATATTATGTGGTTCAGTATCATAGGAACCATATTTTGTAATTCCTTCCCGTACATCTGGAAGTTTATGTCTATCCCTAAATTCCACGGCTGGTTCGCTCAGACGTTCTATATGAAATGTAGATTCTGAGGCTTTCTCTATTTCTGAAAGAGTCACAGCATTCTCTCCCATTTGGACAACAAATTCACCAAATAGAATCGGAAATATATCAGTAGATAACTGCGATGCAGTTTTCTGGATCCTCTCGGCACGCTTACGAGCTGCCCCTGTTTCAGAAGCAAGACTATACTTTTTTATGGCTCCATGTAGATCAAAAGCCATCTTCTTTTCTTGAAGAATGAACTCAATTTGCGTTAGTGATAAGCTGGGGATGACCTTGTTCAACTGCACTTGCTTTTCTTCTTCAGTGTCAAAAAAATAGACACTCATCCATTCAGCATCAGTAGATACAATTCTCCCAACTCGCCAGTCTTCTAATCTAGCACTACACCGTTGTCCTACCAGATCCTCAAGAGGGATATACTCTCCTACTTCATTTCCTTTAAGTACACTTAAGACCTGACAAGTATAATCAACTGAAACATAAGTTCTTCCCAACATTTCATGAATTTGAATGCAGTAGGCTGGATAAAGCCGGAGTACTTTCTTTACGTTTAATGGAATTGCTAAATCTATGCCCTTCCGATGGGCAACTATCTGACTAAATGAAAAGCGATCAATGTACCAATCGTGGGCAGCGAGTGAATCACGCAATACTTGGGTAAGTTCGCCTAGTCGAACATGTATCTCATCTCTTGTCGCACAGTCATTTCCTTTGATGACAGTAAGTGGATAAACATTCATAAACTCCGTTTTCGCAACCTGAATGCTAGCAAGGAATGTAGCCTTACGCTTTTCAGCCTCACTTTCTAGCTTAAGAATCGTCTCATTCTCACGGAGAATGACTGATGGCTGCGGTAAGTTCAGAGCTAGCATTTCCCTAGCCATTCGTTGTGTCCCCTCGCTGAGAGCTTGCACAAATGTATTTCCATCAGGGTCTCTCATAAGACGGAGCCACTCAACCAACTTACGATTGCGGGGCATTGAATCAAGAATTGTTGCACCAAGGCTAAATCTATCAGGCAAGTCGATATTTTGTTGTTGAATACGTCCAGGATTTTTAACTACAAATGCATCAGTATAATGCTCACAATAGACAGGATTTTTTGTCTGATAATCACGGTGTGCAACGGCATTTACAATAGCCTCATCAACTGCAATAGTTGGAAGCTCTGACTGCTCAGCAAAACCACCATCAGGTTTTCGATATTGCAATCTCTCAAAGAATGCAGCCTCCCGAAGGAAGGTTCGCGCAGCACGAATCTGTTTGGTTATTGGCCCTCGAAAGTCTTTGTCAAATGAAGGTAATCCACGATTTTGATACTGGCTCGAAGAAACTAAAAATTTGAGAAGGCGAAGATAAGCATGGGAGAGTACCCGTTGTGGATTGGATGCAAAGAATAAAAGTCCAGGCAATGTGAACCAATATTCATCGCCATTTTTAACGATCGCTCCAGCTTGGTAGAGAAGTCGCTCATCTGAGAAATCTCGTGTTAATTCGGGATGAAATACACGCCGGAACTCCTTAATAACCTCAGCATCAATATCTTCCAAAGTAAACGGACACCAAGGTTTGCTATCTATATCAAGTAATCCCTTTTGAAGACGAATTCGTTCTCTTATTTCCTGGCTCATCGGCAGTGATTGTGATCCATTCCTAACCCATGCCTTTGGGGTCTTTTCGGGTGTTTCACAAATAGCATTCGGAAGATATGCCGAATAAATGAAGCAGAGTATCTTTTCTGAACCACTTGTATCCTGACAAGGATAAAACTTCACTTCAGCAGCGTGAGTATGAAGGAGTGAATTTAAGTCAGTAATGGAGTTAGAGTGGTTTTCACTGAGATGATCAATTCCCTTAATTTCTCCATCAGAAGAAATGCCAAGAACCAAAAGTCCACCCTCAACGTTGCTGTTAGCAAATGCAGAAACAGTTTTAATGATGTGTGCTTTGATTCCATCAAGCTCTTTACTTGATAATTGTGCATTACCTTGTGGACGTCCAGCTTCTTTGCGATCAAAATGCTGACCTTCAAATTTGTCATCCGTTGGCTGAGTTAGGAATGCCCATCCAGAGAGAGGGTCATCAAAAAGGTGACGAGGAGATGGACGTGTCATCAGCAGTTCTATCCTTTCTCTAGCTCAACTTGCGTTTTTCTCTACATGTTTGGTTTGCTGTACCTATTTCCTTCGCTGGATTTACCTCGATTAAAAGGAGTTCAATACACTTAACTTTGCCCTCCAATCTTCGTCGTAGCGGAAAGTAAGAACGTAGTATCCAGCAGAATATTTGAGGTTTTCCCTGGCAATGCGATCCTGCTCCTGCTGTTCAGGATGGTCATGAACTGAACCGTCGCAGAAAATCGCTACCTTAGCATCTCGATATAGGAAGTCAGGCTTTACATTAGCCTCTGGGATAAGTTCTTGGGCTGAATCTGGTAACTTCATGCCCTGGTTGTATAATTCATCGAGGAATTCTCGTTCAAAGGCTGAATTTAGGTCTGTCTGTGCT
>JBAUTA010000657.1:0-2001 GCA_049581985.1 Kovacikia sp. | reverse complement strand
ATACGGTGGCAACTGCTGTAAAAGCAATGAAACATTTCGATATTAGAGTATGGTTGTCCAATCCTTTCCACTGTGCAATGTCTCGAATTCGCATGGTTAAATCCTCCATGTTGTTTATGGGATTGAGTTGCTGAGTGAATTAGCGCAACTAACGCTATGTCAATCATTTTCTGCAATTGAGGCAGCGACTACCAGGGGAATAAAATCAGGTATTTTGATGGCTTTTCAGCCCAGATTTATTGGGAAAAGTCAGATGCTACCAAGATTTCTCAGAAGTTGCCTGCATGGGTAGTCCTAAAGCTAGCTATGCATATTTAGAAGAAGGTCTCCGTGTAAATAGCTAAGACAATCAGTACTTGCAAGAGGTGAATCCTACTATTCCGAAGAACCTGTTGAATGACTTTCATATTTCCTATGGATGTCTGACTTTTTCCTATAGCACTTGATATGAAACTTGAGAACAATGGTAAGTGTCCAAAAGACATCGACATTAAATCGTAGCGAGTCACTCAGTTCGGGCTTATTTTAAGCTGCATTAGTGGCTAATGGATTATGACGAGAAGTCTTTGGCATGAAACTTTGTTCTGCAAAATTAGGAGATAGATCATGGCTATACCAAAGTCTGGCGCAGCGTGGGATCAACTTGAGAAAAAGGTCGATAGCCTCGTTGAGGCATTGATTGAGGAAAAGAATTTGCCTGGAATGACTGTTGCCGTCACTCAAGGAGGGCGACTGTTGCTATCCAAGGGCTATGGCTACGCTCTCGTAGATGGAACGAGAAAGTTGCCAATGAAACCCTGCTCTCGCAGTAAAATCGGCAGCGTGACCAAAGCTGTTATCACTGGTCCATCAGGTTATCAGTTGATGAAGTCGAAGAACATTGATCCCAAGTCACAACGGCTCTATGGCCCGAACGGATTCTTCGGTGGAATTTTTGATGCCGACATTAATATTGGTATCAAGGCGCATGCTCCAAAGTCAGCTCAGTGGAAGAAATGGTATGAAAAAATCACCATTCAACATCTACTGGATCATAGAGCAGGTTTTGCAAGAAGCGGAGATTCAAAAGGTGCAGCGAACATGTTCGGTGTTCCAGAAGATCAACTCACCTACGAACAAGTACACCGTCATTTCTTGCGCACCCGTGAACTCCTTTACGAACCTGGCACAATTCCCCCTGAAGGACTCGATCCATACTCAAATCATGGCTTCGGTCTGTGGACGTTGCTAATCAAGAAGATGTCGGGAAAATTGTATCCGGACTATGTTCGAGAAGACTATCTAAAACCTATAAAACTCCACAATGCTGTGCGCCCAGAAAGAGCACACCCGGATTCTTGCGACGCATGGAAGCACAAACTCAATAGCAGCCAAAAGCCGGAACCATACCCCTTTGAGGACTCCGGTTTGGGTTTGGCTGCAGGAGGGTTCACAGCCTCTGCTCAAAGCCTCCTGGGATTGGCTGCTTCTCTAGATAAAAAGTACACGACGGAAGAGTTGGATAGTATGGGCTGGGGTAAAACAACCAGAGGAAGACTCAGCCATAATGGTAGTGTTGGTGGTGGGCTGGCCTATGTGGTGATGTATCCCGACGGTTATAGAAGTAGTAACGAAAACCTGGACTTGAGCGAGGTTCACGTTGCCGTTGCCATCAATATTCGGGATGAGAAGGATCCTCCTAATTCGGCATCACCAACAACAGGCGATTTGGAACGCCTTGCGGGTAATATCGCTGTAGCTGTGCCTGCCGCCAATGTGCCCGGAACCTTTGACCTCTGGAAACAGGGCAAGTCCGTTTGTTCTTGTGAGTATGTTCGGCATGGGGTACCGGCAAACGAGTATCAACAGGTATTTGACGAAACCGTCTCATCAGGTTATCGACTCGAATGGATTGATGGATACACGGATGATGGAAAGGTGCATTTCAATGTGATTTTCCGAACCAATGAATCGGGAATAGCCTGGGTCAGTCATCACAATATGACGGGCACAACCTATCAG
>JBAUTA010000656.1:0-6082 GCA_049581985.1 Kovacikia sp. | reverse complement strand
GAAACGATCGCCACCCGAAAAATGGCCGGAATCCGGGCAATAAAAGCTTCCAGAATGGCAGGTTCCGGTGTATCGATTAGCCGCTCCAGAATTTCTAGGGTTTCCCGCGTATGCGCTGCGGTATTGCCCCAACCCGGCTCAAAGCCAAGGGTTTGCAGGTCAGCATGAAATTTTTCGTAAAGCTCATCAGGGGGCCGCTGACTGATAAATTTCAACGCCTCCTTAACGTGCTGAGCGAGTTGATCACCGGAACGAATGCGATCGTTAATCAACAGCGAAATGCCGTCGTGGTGGTGCCGATGTAGAACACAAAACAGTCCCTCTAGCCAATAGTCAGGGTCTTCCTGCATCTGATGGCAGAGGTAATGGTTGAGAAAGGTCAGCCCCTGACCGATATTTCTAGGATCACTAATCGAAGGAGAGCTTTCGTAAAACGGCCCAAAGTCAATTTCCAGCAGATCCGGTTGCGATCGGTTAACGTAGCGATCTCTCAGGTCCAATAAGGCTTTCGGCTTCATCTCCTGCAAATCAGTCAATCCTAGGTTCAGCCGCCAGATTTGCTGACTGCCCACCCAGGGACGTAGTAAAAACCAGAGATGCTCCCCCTCTAAAATCAGCTCATGGGTGTAATGCAGCAATTGGCCTAAGGAAGAGGAGTGATAAAAATAGGCTGGTTTTTGAGATTGGTGGCAATAGTCCGCAAAGCGATGCAAAATCTCGTTTCTAAGAAAATATCGTTTCTCTGACGTTCGAATCCCGTCCATTAATTTTTGAAGTGCGGTTTTCTCGTCACTGTTGTTCAAAACAGCTTGAATTAAGTTATTCATAGCAACTACCAATTCTGGCAAACCGGGTGGTCTATTGATTAACAGCAATTTTCAGATGCCAGGCTGCAAATCAGTTCAGGCGTTCGTGGGTCGGGATGGGTAGATTAGACAGGTGAAAATTGCTGTAAGGTTAGCTTAATGAGTCATTGATATAGCAGCCCTAAATCAGTTGTGAGTTTGAGAGGCTTTGTGAGCAAGGATTCCACTGAAATCCTTGCTCACAATCCAAATAGGATCGCTATAGACCCGACTTTATTGATAGACCCAACTTCATTTATAAGGAGGATTTGCCTGATCCGCGCTTACCTTGCGACAGAACTTTAAGAAAATCTTTTCAGGACAGGACAGCTATCTTCCCCTCCACTGCTGCCCTTTGCCCTCCACTTTTAACTCAAAACTTAACTCAAAACTTAACTCAAAACTTAACTCAAACCTGAAAACCCCTCACCCCCTTCCCTATGCAAGTGACTCAATGCCTCCATGCAGCCCTGCTAGTTTCGGATCTGGAGCGGGCAGAACATTTCTACGGCACCGTTTTGGGACTTCCCAAAATCGATCGCACCCTCCGCTTTCCCGGAGCCTGGTACGAAATCGCTGGCTTTCAGATCCACCTGATGACGACCGATGCCCCACCCCTAGCCCTGCAAAACCCAGAAAAATGGGGACGCAACCGCCATATTGCCTTCTCTGTCGCCAACCTGGAGGCTGCAAAAACTCATCTTCTGGCTCACAACTGTCCCATCCAGATGAGTGCCTCCGGTCGAGCCGCCTTATTTGCTCAAGACCCAGACGGCAATATAATTGAGTTAAATGAACTGAGTTAGGTGAACAGGAAGTTAAGGATTGAGAGCAAAATCAACCCGTAACCTGTAGGGGCTTCGCATGCGGGCAAAAACCTGGGCGATGACCGCATATATATCTCCCGAATGCCAAGCCCTAACGACAATAACGCCTACCCACTGCGTCAAGAGGAGCAGGTCGAAAAAACTGGAATGAAGGTCATTGCCTATCTTTATAGCGACCCCCTACTGGAATCCACCCCCGATCCGGCAATTTGGGGTTGGGAGGTGCATCAGATTTATCAAGATCTAGCAGTTGGCATCTCTGCCGATTCCGGAAAACGACAGGGAACGAAAGAGACAACCCAGCAGAACCGCCTGCAGTGGCAACAACTGCTCCAGGACTGCGCGGCAGAATCAACCGATTACTTGCTGGTTCGACGCTTAGAAGAACTAGGAGATTCGGTAGAAGAAGTGAGCGATCGCCTCACCCAACTCGAATCCCTCAATATTTGTCTTATCACCATCGAATCCCCTTCCCCCTTGCCCCATCCGTCCGTCCCTCCCTCCCCCTCATCTCCCACCCCCCAACTCCGCTCCGACCTGCTGCAACTCCTGCAACATCTGCAACACGAACAGCGTAGCCGCCGCATCCGTCAAGGGCACGCTCAGAACCGGGTGAAAGCACTGCCACCACCGGGAAAAGCGCCCTACGGCTATCGTCGGGGCAAAAATCGCTACACCGTCGATCGCAGCACCGCTCCGGTTGTCAAAGATTTTTTCGAGCATTTTCTGCTATATGGCTCTCTACGGGGGGCTGTTCGCTATCTGGCAAAGCAGTATGGCAAGAAAATCTCCGCTTCAACGGGTCAGCGCTGGCTCACAAGTCCTGTCTATCGGGGTGACCTGGAATACCAAAACGGGGAAACCGTACCCGACACCCATGAAGCCATTCTCTCGCGAGACGAAGCCGCCCAGGTCGATCGCCTGCTGCGCCGAAACCGTCGCCTCCCCCCCCGGACTGCCAGCGCTCCCCGCTCTCTGGCAGGATTAGTGGTCTGCAACAAGTGCCAGTCACCAATGACCGTGACCCGCGTTTCCGCTAACCGCAAAACCCAGGAATATCTTTACCTGCGTCCTACCCGCTGCCCCAACCAACCGAAGTGTGGCTCCATTCCCTACGACCAAATTCTCCAGAAAACCATTGAACGCATCTGCGAAGATTTACCTCGCGCTGTTTCCAGTGCGCCCTTACCCGATATGGACCGGATTAAGCAGGGCATTGAAGGGGCGATCGCCGCCAAACAAGCTATTCTAGAGCAACTTCCCGCCCTCCTTAGCAGCGGGGTTTTAGACCAGGAAACAACAGATTTGCGATCGTACAAATTGCGCACTGAAATCGCTGGATTTCAGGCAAAACTAGCGCAACTGCCACCCGTCAATTTGAGAGCGATCGCCCAAACCGTTTCCTTTGACCAATTCTGGCTTGATCTTTCTGAATCCGAACGCCGCTTCTACTTCCGTGAATTTATCCGCCAAATCGAACTCGTGCGGGAAGGAAAAGACTGGCAGCTAAGGCTGGTGTTTATTTTTTGACTAGGGAAGAAATTTTGAAGTTTGAATTAAATTCCCCTCCCCCTCCCTCCCTCCGCCTCACCCCCGCTGACTGATCGGCAATTCCACCACAAACGCTGTCCCTCCCTCCAGCGTAGAGTGGCAGGAAATTTGCCCCCCGTGAGTTTCCGTAACAATTTGGTGGGAAATGGACAGCCCCAATCCAGTCCCAACTCCCATGGGCTTTGTCGTAAAAAACGGTTCAAATAAATGCGCTTGAGCCTCTAGCGGAATACCTGGTCCATTATCTGAAATCGTAATTCGGACATGTTCCTTCTCCAGGCATTCTGTTTGAATTCGAATCGTTGGAGATCGGCGTTGATCGGGATCTTGGGGCGTAGCTGACTCCTGACTCATGCTTTCTGACTCCTGCCTGCCGTCGTCCATGGCCCACTGGTCACTGACCATTGCCTCTTCTAAGGCATCGATCGCATTACTCAACAGGTTCATAAACACCTGATTGATCTGGTTGATATGGCACTCAACGGGCGGAATTTCGCCAAACTCTTTAATAATTTCAATCCCTTGCTTATACCGATGCTGCAACAGCAGCAGTGTTCCCTCAATCCCCTCATGCAGGTCGGCAGTAGCCATTTCCGCCTCATCCAACCGATAGAAGTTGCGTAGGGTCAAAACCAGTTCTCGGATGCGATCGGTGCCTAACTTCATCGAGTTCACAATGCGGGGCAAATCCTCCAACAAAAAGTCTAGTTCCACCTCTTCCAGGACTGCTTGAATAGCGACAGCATCCCCTGGATAAACCTCCTGGTATACCTGCAAAACCTTCAGCAAGCCCTGGACATGCTCCTCCACGTAGGGCAAATTACCGTAAATAAAGTTAATCGGATTGTTAATTTCATGGGAAATCCCGGCAACCATCTGCCCCAGCATTGCCATCTTTTCCATTTGCATCAGATGTCGATAGGACTGCTGCGACTGACCACGGGACTCGCTCAAGCGTTGATTCTGCCGCTCTAATTCCTGTTCTTGCCGATCAACTCTTTGCTGTAACTCAGCGTTGAACTGCTCCAGATTTTTGCCCCAGTCAAGCAGCTGATTCAGTAATTCAGCCTGAAAGCTCCCTAGACGGTAGATCAGTGATAAGGGATAGGATGCCATTTGGGTATGCGATTGGTGTCAATTGTTGAAAACTCTATGGAATTTCGCCTGAGAGATCGGTAATCCTACGTGTATATGGCAACCCTGACGACCTGATTTTTCCAGTAAAGCACGTTGGCAAATCGGCGATCGGACAGAATATAACCAGAAACGTGCGCTAGCCGATTCAGGAGAATTCCCTTGTCCCAACCCACTCAACAGGTTCAATCAGCCCTAGAATTTATCCCTCCTGCGCTTGACACAAAAGTTGTGCGACTGTTGCAATGGCTGCTGCCGGTCATTATTCAGCGTCGAACCACTATTAAAGAGATTCAGGCCGAGAATGTCAAAACCCTGGTAGACCTCTATCGCCAATTTCAAGCGGGTAAAATCCGATTTCTGATTGCATTTCGCCATCCCAGTACAGACGATCCACTATGTCTAGCATATTTGCTATCGCGCCTCGTACCCAAGGTGGCAAAACAGCAAAGAGTGTCGCTGAAATCTCCCATTCATAGTCATTTCATGTACGATCGGGGGATTCCCTTGTGGACCAGTTCCCTCATGGGTTGGCTCCTTTCCCGCTTAGGTGGAACGTCCATCATGCGTGGGAAAGTCGATCGAGCGGGTTTGCGGTCTGCTCGTAACCTATTTGCCAACGGTCTTTTACCTATGGCGGCTGCGCCCGAAGGGGCAACAAACGGTCACACGGAAATTGTCAGCCCTTTAGAACCCGGTATCAGCCAGCTGTGTTTTTGGTGTGTTGAAGATTTACACAAAGCAGAACGTCCGGAAGCGGTTTTTGTTGTTCCGATCGGCATTCAATACCGTTACATCACCCCTCCCTGGAAAGAATTAGCCCACCTGCTGACCGAATTGGAAATTGACACTGGCCTGGCTGAAAAATCGGCTCCACCATCGGCAGCAGCAATCAACGAAACAATCCTATATAAACGTCTGTATCGATTAGGCGAACATCTGCTGGGGGTGATGGAGCGGTACTATACCCGCTTTTACCAGCAGGAATTTTCTGCGCCCACCTCCTCGACTCCGGAAATTGGGCAGTCCATCGAAGCCTACTCTCCTATTCCCCATGAAGAATTTGCCACTCGCCTCAACGCCTTGCTGGATACCGCCCTCAAAGTTGCTGAAGACTATTTCAACCTGCCCTCCAAGGGCACTGTGATCGATCGCTGTCGCCGCCTGGAACAAGCCGCCTGGGACTACATTTATCGGGAGGATATTAAACATATCGAGATGCTTTCTCCGCTTGAGTATGGGCTGGCTAACCGGGTTGCCGAAGAAGCCGATCTGCGCGCATGGCACATGCGATTGGTGGAAAGTTTCGTTGCCGTAACAGGCAAGTATGTGCTGGAAAAACCGACCGTTGAACGGTTTGCCGAGACGACCCTGCTGATGCAAGATATGGTCGCCCGCATTAAGGGAGACAATCCCTTCAATCGTCCCAAGCTCGGCAAGATGAAAGCATTGTTAACGATCGGTCAACCCATTTCTGTGTCCGATCGCTGGGCAACTTACCACGCGAGCCGGCGCGGCGCAAAGCAAGCCGTCACCGAATTGACTCAAGATTTACAAACCGTCCTGGAGAAAATGGCCAGAGGGTCAGAAGAGGCGTAGTGCAAGCCCCTTCTGTCAAGAAAACTGCGAATTCTCTTGACAGAAGCCGCTGATTC
Organism: Kovacikia sp.; assembly: GCA_049581985.1. GTDB lineage: Bacteria > Cyanobacteriota > Cyanobacteriia > Leptolyngbyales > Leptolyngbyaceae > Kovacikia. The sequence continues at coordinate 70 of JBAUTA010000656.1, read as the reverse complement.
TCGGCATACTGGATAACTGGCTGTCTATTCCTGCTCGGATCAGGTCAGACACGACAAAAGCCTGAGCAGC
>JBAUTA010000655.1:0-2673 GCA_049581985.1 Kovacikia sp. | reverse complement strand
CGTAATATCCCATCCGGCTCGGCTATTGATTTGTTTGCGTCTGAGTTCGTTTCCTTGTGGGTCTTGGCCTTGGCAGGCTTGTGTCCAGTGGGCTGCTGTGATGGTGCCTTCGAGTCCTTGGTGTTGCGCGTAGAGGCCTTGCCATTGGGCGTTCTCTAGCCCGTCGTCTTGGCTATAGTAGTTGTCCTTAGAGTGATACATCTCTAAGGCTCCTTGGCTCATCGGCTTGCTGATGCTGGCAACCATTTAGATGATTTTGAGTGAGTATTTATACTTAAAATATGAGTAGGATTTGTTCAAAGTTTATTCAGTAAGTAATGTGTAATATTCATTCGCTCAGTTTAGTCGATTTTCTCGTTCGCTGTATGGATGCTTGCGGTAAGTTCGGAATATTCGAGGTGGCTGGCACTCCTATAGTCGCTACAATCAAGGGTATCGGTTTGATGGGGTGTAGGTATGGCTAAGTCGATGGATGCTGCTTCTGAGTTTGTGAAACCGAGTTCTTTTGATGCGTTAAGGCTGGAGCTGACTCAGCTTGAATCGGTTGAGCCTGGATCTAAGTCGGTGGCTGAGGCGATTTCTGATTTGATGCCTTTGATTAAGGGCTGTCGTGATCGTGGGCATTCTTGGAACCGGATCGCTTTATCCTTTCAAAAGTTTATTCCTGATCTCTCGGCAACGACGCTTCGCCGTCATGTCTATGAGCTTGATCCGTCTTTGAAGGGGACGGTCAAAGGGGTGAATGAAAATGGTGGGTCTGGCTCGGTTCTGCCGTCTCTCGATGAGGATGAGTCTGATGTAGAGGAACAGCAATCTTCACTATTCAAGACATCCAGCTCTTCGTTTGAGGATGAGAACGATGAGGAGGATGAAACTGAAGAAGAGGATGAGGATGAAGTAGAGCACACTGAGGAGGATGAGGAAGAATAAATTGAGGGTTTGATTGTTCTACCTATATTTATCCCAGTCTAGAAGCTATAGCCAAGAGCAAGAACACCGATGTAACTAGACTATGACCAATTTGGCGATTCAAATTGGTCATAGTCTACACTGAAACCACATGAACAAAAGCATCCAAATCCCAGCACCAAAGTTTGAACCGTATGAGCTTGTCACTCTCCATTGGAACGGCATTGAATACCCTACAAGGATCGTTGAATCCTCTTTCCGTTTAAGCGCTCATGAATGGGTCTATCAAGTTGCTCAAGTTTCTAACGAGATAGATGAGGAGCGGTTCTTCAATGAGTCCGTTCTCGAAGCTCGCAAACCCATAGCATCTTAGACTTACTCTGCGAAGCGATCGCTAGGGTCATTCACCTACTCAAGAAAGAGTACACATCACTCATGCTGATTTCGACCATTCATTCACTCGATGAGTCTGAGGCGCTAGGGCTTTGAGGGGTTTGTCGTTGGTTCAGATATTCTCTGAGGCGACGGACAGTGAAGGTACCAGAGAGTTCGCAATAGGGGTGCCATTGGCCATTCGATTCAACCCAGTATTCGCTGTTCTCCCAGTGGTGATCTGTGACCAGTCTGAATTGCTCGGCTAGGGCATACCAGGTTTCAAATTCGCTTTGTTCTGCTGTGGTCGGGGGGCGCTGCTGCGAAGTCTCGTGAGGGAGAGGGATGATCTTTGATGCGAAGGGTAGGAACGGCGATCGCTTTGGGGCGTTCGGAGTGGGTTGGATCGGCAGGGCGGGGATGGCCAGCTGCTGCTGTCGGGCTAGGACTCGGTCGCGGCGCTGCTGGTCGCGCTCTTGATTACGTTTACGCTGGCGTTCAACTTGGGCGATTTTGGCCTGAAGCGTGTCGGAGAGGGTGGCTTTTAGGTCGGCAAAATTGGTGATGGGCAGCTGCCCCTGTCCAGCTGCCCCCCTCAGACTCCCCCCAATTTGGAGTTCGGGTGGGGCGATCGCCGTTCTAGCGGCCCTTTGCCCTCGATCGGGCAGGCCCGCTACGGCTTCACTCAGCAGGTTGAGCACTACAAACCCTACATACTTATAGAGTTGTGTAAAGTATCGGTTTGATAGGGGTTGTGGCGGTTCTAGATTTGAGGTTTTGGGCTGGGTTGGGTTGGATGGTGTAATGTCTTGCTCTGTGGGGCTTTTAGGCGTTGGGAGATGGTCGGGGTGCCAGAGGGGTTTGTTGATGGGTTTATACAGGGTTTGTTGACTCACTCTGCCGCTTTGGGCGATCGCTTTGGCCCGTTCGCTGGCCAGGGCGGGGAGGGGGCCTTGTTCGCTGAGTTGGGCGATTGCGGCTTTGATGCGCTCTTGGGCGGCTTCTCGTTTGGCTTGGTGGTAGCTGAAGCTGGCGATCGGGGTGGGTGGGGTGTGATAGCCTGTCTCGCGTGTTGGGGCGGCTCCGAGGGGCCAGTAGTAGCGCATGGCCCATTGGGCCACTTCTTGGCTTCTTTGGGCGATGTCGCGGGTATGGTGGCTGTGTTGCTGGAAGCCTGGGCTGCTTTGGGCGGTTTGTTGGATGGGTTCGGCGATCGGTTGGGCGGAGTCCATGTTCAGGAAGACTCTGGCTTCGCAGGCGAAGGCTTTTAGTTTTTCGTTGGTTTGGCCGGGGCCTGTCCACCCTTGGGTTTTTTCTTGATGGATGCGCTCGCGCCAGGTGTCGATGCTATGGGGGTTCCGATGGGTGCGGATTTTATGGTTTTGTTTGGCT
>JBAUTA010000654.1:0-1775 GCA_049581985.1 Kovacikia sp. | reverse complement strand
CCCCCACCCCTTTTCACCATGGTATTCCCCATTTTTTCCGAGTTTTCCAAGCTGGCAAGTCAGGGTAATTTCGTGCCTGTTTACCAGGAATGGGTTGCCGATCTCGATACGCCCGTCTCTGCCTGGTATCGGGTTTGTGCAGGTCAACCCTACAGTTTTCTGTTGGAATCGGTTGAAGGTGGAGAACAATTGGGGCGTTATAGCTTGTTGGGCTGCGACCCGCTTTGGATTTTGGAAGCACGGGGAAACCGGACTACCCAGATCTATCGAGATGGCTCAGCCCAACTGTTTGAGGGAGATCCTTTTGAAGCACTGGCGAACTGCCTGGAGCCTTACCATCCAGTTAAGCTGCCCCAATTACCGCCCGGAATTGGAGGGTTATTTGGCTTTTGGGGTTACGAGTTAATTAATTGGATTGAACCTCGTGTTCCTATTTATGCAGCGAAGGATACAGATCTGCCGGATGGCCTCTGGATGCAAGTGGACAATTTGCTGATTTTCGACCAGGTGAAACGCAAAATCTGGGCGATCGCCTACGCCGACTTGCGCTCCCCTACCGTTGATCTAGAAGTTGCTTACCAGCAAGCTTGCGATCGGGTTACCCAACTGGTCAATAAGCTTCAATCACCGCTTTCCGACCAGGCTAGATTGCTGGCATGGACTCCACCAGAAAGGATGAAGGATGAAGGCGGAGGGATACAAGCGGAGGCTGAGAATTCATCCTCCATCCCCCACTCCTACACCAGCAATATCTCAAAAGCCCAATACTGCGCCAATGTAGAGAAAGCCAAGGAGCATATTCATGCAGGCGATATTTTTCAGGTTGTGCTTTCCCAGCGGTTGGAAGCCGAGTACCAGGGCGACCCTTTCTCGCTCTATCGCTCCCTCAGACAAGTGAACCCCTCTCCCTACATGGCCTATTTCCATTTTGGTGACTGGCAGATTATTGGTTCTAGCCCTGAAGTGATGGTAAAAGCAGAGCGCTCTGCTTTAGAGAATCCTGTAGTCGCGACGGTTCGACCGATCGCGGGCACCTGTCGGCGGGGCAAAACCTTGCAGGAAGACGCGGTACTGGAAAAGAAGCTCCTGGAGGATCCAAAAGAAATCGCTGAACATGTCATGCTAGTGGATCTGGGACGGAACGATCTGGGACGCGTCTGCGTCAATGGAACGGTCAGGGTTGATCAACTGATGGTGGTTGAGCGCTACTCTCACGTCATGCATATTGTCAGCAATGTCATCGGAGAACTCGCCCCCACTAGGACGGCATGGGATTTGTTAAAAGCTTGCTTTCCGGCAGGAACGGTCAGCGGTGCTCCTAAAATCCGGGCAATGGAAATTATTCACGATTTGGAACCCTGCCGTCGCGGTCCCTATTCGGGGGTCTATGGCTACTACGATTTTGAAGGTCAGTTAAATACCGCGATCGCCATCCGCACAATGGTTGTGCGCTCGCAAGGGAGTGACAAACATACCGTTAGCGTGCAAGCAGGCGCAGGATTGGTCGCAGATTCCATACCCGAAAAGGAATATGAGGAAACCCTTAACAAAGCGCGGGGACTGCTAGAAGCAATTCGCTGTTTAAGCTAGTAGACCAAAACGAAAGTTTTGGAGGGGGGAAACCCCCTTTTGGGGGCGAAGCCCCCACTCCTCCATGTTGCAAAATTTATGATTTGCAACATTAGTGGTGCAAACACTCCCCTTGGAATGACAAATTTACTTTTAAAGCATCCTCCTAGTAGTCCGTCAGGATAGATTTGAGTGCCCCCTCAAAT
>JBAUTA010000653.1:0-5805 GCA_049581985.1 Kovacikia sp. | reverse complement strand
ATGGATCTCATCCTTTGCCATACCACCGCAGACTTTGACACGCTAGGCGCAGCGGTGGGGTTAACTCGCCTGCAACCAGGGGCACGGATTGTGCTGGCTGGGGGAGCACATCCTGCTGTGCGAGACTTTCTGGCGCTACACCGGGATGAGTATGCATTGATTGAACGCCGATCGGTGAATCCACAGCAGATTCAATCGCTGTTTGTTGTCGATACCCAGCGCCGCGATCGGTTGGGGAAGGTGGCAGAGTGGTTAGATTTACCTAATGTTGAGATTTTTGTCTACGACCACCATGTTGGCGTTGCATCGGATATTCCAGCAACCGGAGCTCAAATTGAGGCGGTTGGGTCCACGACGACGCTGATAGTCGAGCAACTCCAGGCAAACCAACTGACTCCAACCCTGGTAGAAGCGACGGTCATGGCGTTAGGCATTCATGTGGATACTGGTTCGCTGACCTTTGACCATGCGACGGCGCGGGATGCCAGAGCGCTGGCATGGCTAATGGAGCAGGGAGTCAGTCTGAGATCGATCGCCAACTATATCGACCCCGGACTCTCTCCACAATTGCAGCAGTTACTCACCATCGCCCTAGACCAGGTGCAAACCGAATCAGTGCAAGGGCACACCATTGCCACACTGCTGTTAAAGCTGGATGCCTTCGTTCCGGGCTTATCTAGCCTGGCTTCCCATCTCATGGACCTGACGGAGATGGATGCCCTGTTGTTAGCAGCTCAGTATTGCCGGGGAGGGGCCTGCGACACGGCGGCAGGTGAGCCGGAAGAGAACTCACTGACGGTGATTGGGCGATCGCGTATCGAAGGCACCGACCTCAACGCATTGCTCCGCCCCCTGGGAGGGGGTGGGCATCCCCGCGCCGCTTCGGCGAATTTGCATGATGTGAATCCCGCAGAAATCCTGGCTCAACTGATTGAGCAATTCAAGGCGCAGATTCCCCATCCTCCCATTGCCCGCGATTTGATGTCTTCTCCAGTCCGCACGGTTCGCCCCGAAACAACAATTGACGAGGCCCAGCGGATTCTGTTGCGTTATGGTCATTCGGGCTTGTCGGTTGTGGATGCGGCAGGGCAACTGGTGGGTGTGATCTCGCGGCGGGATCTGGACATCGCTTTGCACCACGGTTTTAGCCATGCTCCCGTGAAAGGCTATATGACCACCAATTTGAAAACGATCGCCCCAGAAACGTCCCTTCCTGAGATTGAGGCGCTCATGGTGACTTACGACATCGGTCGGTTGCCCGTACTTGAGCTGGGAAAACTGGTGGGAATTGTGACGCGCACGGATGTGTTGCGGCAGGTGTATCAGGCAGGCATAGGGAGTGGGGAGTGGGGAGTGGGGAGTGGAGAGTCGGACGCCAAAACCCAAAATTCAAAATTCAAAATTCAAAATTCCGAATTTTCTTCTCACTTCTCGCCCCTGACTCCCCACCCTTCACTGCTTGAAAATCTGCGTCAATCCCTTAAATCTGAACTCTGGGACATGTTGAATGTTGCCGCCCAGCAGGCAGAGGAACAAGGTTGGCACTTATATTTGGTGGGAGGAGCGGTGCGGGATTTGCTGCTGGCGATAGCCAGGGCAGCCCCAGAGACGATGGAGGAATTGTTGATTGATGATGTGGATTTAGTCGTGGATGGCTTTCATCGGGCAGCGGATGCGGGGGCAGGGATGGAATTGGCCCGATCGCTCCAGTCCCTCTATCCTCAGACTCGCCTGGAGGTTCATGGCAAATTTCAGACTGCCGCCCTCCTCTGGCACAACGATCCGGTGCTTGATTCCCTGTGGGTAGATATTGCCACTGCTCGCACCGAGTTTTATCCCTATCCCGCTGCCAACCCGGAGGTAGAAGCCAGTTCTATCCGCCAGGATCTGTATCGGCGAGACTTTACGATTAACGCCCTCGCCATTCGGCTAACTAAACCCCGCGCTGGAGAAATTCTGGACTTTTTTGGGGGGCTGCTCGATCTGCGGGCAAAGCAGATTCGTGTCCTTCATGCCAACAGCTTTATCGAAGATCCAACGCGGATTTACCGGGCAGTGCGATTCGCCGTGCGGTTGGGCTTTCAGATTGATGCTCAAACCGAGGGATACATTCGGCATGCGATCGCCAGCGGCATCTACAACCAAATTCGGTTACGGCAAGACACCAAATCTCGCAATGCCGCACCCGCCTTGCAAACCCGACTGAAATCTGAACTCAAGCACATCCTTCAGGCTCCCTCCTGGAAACCTGCCCTGAAGCAACTGGCAAGCCTGGAAGCCCTTCAATGTATCCATCCGACCCTGGAAATGAACGCCGACCTGTGGCGACAGTTGCGGCTGGCAGAACGCTGGTTAACGTGGGTGGAAGACAGGCAGAGGGCAGACTGCGCCGTGAGTGCCGCCAGCGAAACCCTCCCCCCCTCCCCTGTCATCCCTTTTCCTGCCCTTCCTCCCTGGCTGCTGCTACTGGAAGTTCTGATTGCCCACCTTGCACCGGAGTATCGTGGGATGGTTGCGGATAATTTGCAACTAGCGGCTGACAGTATTGAACGCATGCAACAGTTGGAGGCTGCGCAGGTTGAGGTGACGGCAGCAGTACCCCGGTGTCAGCGTTCTAGCGAGGTGGTGCAATTGCTCAAGCGGTTTGATGGGATCCTGCTGGTGCTGATTGCGATTCGGAGCGATCGACCCTTACGGAAAACGATCTGGCAGTATCTCACCCATTGGGCTTTGATTAAGCCGTTGTTAGATGGCAATGATCTGAAAGCAATGGGCTATAAACCAGGACCCGATTTCAAACCAATTTTGGAAGCGCTTTCCGCTGCCACCCTGGATGGCCTCATTCAAACCCAAACTGAAGCCCAAACCTTTTTGAAGGAACACTTTCCGAGATAAGCAGGAATTGGCAGCGAGGGGGTTCCACCCGCTGCCTGAAACGCCCCCATTCCCCCTTGAATCCTCTGTCCTAATGAATCTGGCAATAGCTATAAAATGGGATGAGTCCTGCCTTTCACCCAACTGGTGCAGATCTTTATAGGAAATGCCGGGGGTTTTCCAAGAGATTTCGCCAACAGTTTCCTAGAATTAGTTTTGATTGGCTCAGTTTTTCTCAACTTAATTCTCAACTTAATATAGTTGTTCGCTTCCATGATTTCAAACAGCTCCCGTCAGATCTGGATTTACGACACCACCCTGCGCGATGGCTCCCAACGAGAAGGGCTATCGCTGTCGATCGAGGACAAACTGCGAATTGCGCGGAAACTCGATCGGTTGGGCGTTCCGTTTATTGAAGGAGGCTGGCCTGGGGCAAATCCTAAGGATGTTCAGTTCTTCTGGCAGCTTCAGGAAGAGCCCTTGACCCAGGCAGAACTGGTCGCGTTTTGTTCTACTCGCCGACCGGGAATGCTGGCAGCGGCTGATCCCATGCTCCAGCCCATTCTGGCAGCAGGAACCCGTTGGGTTACGATTTTTGGCAAGTCCTGGGATTTGCACGTGACTGAGGGATTGAAAACCACCCTGGATGAAAACCTGGCGATGATTCGCGACACGATCGAGTATCTGCGTGCTAACGGTCGCCGCGTCATCTATGATGCCGAACATTGGTTCGATGGCTACAAGTACAATCCTGCCTACGCCCTGGAAACATTGCGGGTGGCGATCGCAGCGGGGGCTGAGTGGCTTGTCTTCTGTGACACTAATGGGGGAACCCTCCCCCATGAAATTAGCCAGAGTGTGCATCAGGTGATGCAGGCGTTTGATTTTCCAACTTTCAATGCCTCCTCCCCCCTGCCCCCTACCCCGGATTCAGTTCCCCGTCTAGGCATTCACACTCACAACGACTCCGATACCGCCGTGGCCAATGCCCTGGCAGCCGTAATGCAGGGAGTTCAAATGGTGCAGGGTACCATCAACGGCTACGGAGAACGGTGCGGCAATGCCAACCTGTGTTCCCTGATTCCTAATCTGCAAGCCAAACTTGGGTTCGCCTGCATTGCAGCGGAACAACTGGCACAATTAACCGAAACCAGCCGTTTTGTCAGCGAAGTGGTGAATCTAGCACCGGACGATCATGCGCCCTTTATAGGTCTGTCTGCCTTTGCTCACAAGGGAGGAATTCACGTCAGCGCAGTTGAGCGCAATCCCCTTACCTATGAGCACATCCAACCAGAGCAGGTCGGTAACCGCCGTCGGATTGTAATTTCAGAACAATCGGGCTTGAGTAATATCCTGGCAAAGGCCCGCAGTTTCGGAATCGAGTTAGATAAGCAAGACCCGGCCTGCCGCCAAATTCTGCAACACCTGAAGGCCCTGGAAAGTGAAGGCTACCAGTTTGAAGCAGCGGAAGCCAGTTTTGAGTTGCTCATGCGGGAGGCGTTGGGACAACGTCACCGTCCTTTTGAGGTGAAAGGCTTTCAGGTTCACTACAATATGCTGCCTGAAGCAGAAACGGTTCGGACTACCTCTCTGGCTACGATCAAAGTGGCTGTCGATGGCAAAGATATTTTGGAAGTGGCGGAGGGAAATGGTCCAGTTTCAGCCCTGGATGCGGCGTTGAGAAGAGCGTTAATCAATTTCTATCCTGAAATCGCAACCTTCCATCTGGTTGATTACAAAGTTCGGATTCTGGATGGGACGGCGGGAACCTCCGCTAAAACCCGCGTACTCATTGAGTTGAGCAATGGTTATCGCCGCTGGACGACCGTAGGAGTTTCAGGAAACATTTTAGAGGCATCCTATTTGGCCGTGGTAGAGGGCTTGGAGTATGGGCTGTGGTTGCAAAGTCAGACAAAAGAAGCTTCTATTGTCCCAGGTTAAGCCCCACTCCCCATAGTGCAAGTTGCTGATGTGTCTATTTCAGCAACAACAGGATTTCATCACACCAGTTTAACCAGCCGATTTCGTTGTGAATTCCGCGCAACAGTGTCATGTACTGAAACTTCAGAACCTTCGACAGCTCCTGGGGATGATTAAAGTACTGACTCCTAATTTCTTGATAGATCGCTAAGCGCTGCTGATGCTTCTGACGATGGGCTTCCAACTTGGCCACGATCGCCGGAGTGGGCAACAGATGCCCCCCATAGAGTTTCACAAGCAAATCATCCTTAATCGGTGCCATCTCCTCAGGTTCAGCAATCCACTGACACAACTGCTGTTTACCCAACCCGGTTACCGTATAGATGCGTTTGTCGGGACGATTCTCCTGCTGCACGGATTCGGCTTGCAGCCACTCCTTTTCCTCCAGACGGCTTAATTCTCGATAAATCTGTTGAAAACTGGCGTTCCAAAAGAATCCAACCGATCCCTCTATCGAGGGGTTAAAGCGCTTGGCAAGGTCATAGCCACTACTAGGAGCGCTAACCAGGACCGACAAAATGGCGTAAGCAAGAGACATAAAAAGCGGGTTGACATATTCACTTAGTTGAGTATAACCTTATATTCAACTAAGTGAATAGTCCTGTTGTTGAGTAAAGTTGTTGAGCACAGTTGTTGAGCAAAGTTGTTGAGCACAGTTCGCGAAGCTTGAAACCGTAAATCTTGAAACCGTAAATCTTGAAAAGGAGCCTGAAAATGACCCGTGCAAAGAGCTATTCCCTTTACCATCTTAATTTGCCAGAACATCCGGAGGCAGTTGTCTTTATCAATGGTTTTCTGGCCCGCGATCGGGCAGGGTTCTTCTGGCTGTGGCAAAATCTAACCTGGATCAGGAATGCGACTGTCAAAGCCGCCGGCTGTGTGCAGGTGAAGGCGGGCATTTGTAGTCCAAATGAGGTGGTTATGATCAGCTATTGGCGATCGGAGCAGGCG